>CAIPQK010000212.1 GCA_903867185.1 uncultured Candidatus Nemicrothrix sp.
AGACCAGACGAGCCTCGGGTAGGGATGATGAGGCTTACCAGCATTGAGGTATCGACAGTCCGCCTGAGGTGAAATGCGTTGTTTGGCTCAGCAATTTCCACGTGAGCGAGGATGCCAACTCGACCGCAGTGTTCCTGAATGACGCTGGCACATTCAATGAGATCAGTTTGGTGGTATCGATTGAGAACAGCTGGATCCGATTCGGTTCGTGAGACGAGCGTTTCAGGAATGTGAGCGATGGTGCCTCCTGTTTCAGAGAGGCGAAGCAAAAGGTCCCAGCGGAGAGCGATTCCCTGTCTGGCCGCGGGCATGACGGCGACCATGGCGAGCGCAGCGTCCCGTCGGAGCGCCAAGAGGTCACCGACGTACCATTGCGACCGTAATCGTTCGGGCGACCAATCTGGTTTGAACGACGACCAAAGGTGGCGCCCGCGAGAATCAGTCACCGACTCATCGCAATAGGCGGCGATTACGGCTTCATCAGAAAAAGCGTGGGCGAAGAGATCGCGAGCTCTGGCATCGATAGTGCTTTGTCGGTCTGCGATAACGACGACATCAGCCAGAGTTGAACGCAAAGCTTGTTCAAATTCCTGAGGCGTCGAGGAGTCCTCAATAATCAGGACCTCAATCGTGGTCATCAGCGTTTGAAGAGCGCGAGAAGTGACCGAGATCGAACGATGATCGGGCGCAGGTAGGTCTTCGGGAGAGAGAGTCTGCGCAGAACACTCTGGGCAAGGGGTATTCTCCGGATTATTCCGTTACGAAACCAAACGAAATCTCGTTGCCAGCGCCGAACTTCATTTTCGAGTTCCACGACTCTTGCTCTGGCCCGACCGGCATCAAACTCGGCCTTCATGGCTGCGTCTCGAGCCCCAAGCGCGTCGAGAGCAAGTTGTCCGTAGGACGTCTCTGAAGGGCCAACCAATCCCCTCAGATGTTCGACTTCGAGACGAAGCAACTCGATCTCGGACTCGTTCTGCGCGGAACTCTCGTTAGACGCCATAGAAGAAAGGTTAGCGGAGCCTCAAGAACCGTTATTGAGTGTCGTTGTAAGTAAAGGCTTGGAACAAGAGTGATGCTGCTTTCGTGGGCGTGACTTCACCCGTCGCTACGCTCACCTCAACCGCGGGTAGGAGTGCTGCGACACGGTGATGAGATCGAAAACGCTCTAAAAGCGCATCGCCAATTTCGCTCCAGAGCCACGCCGTGGCCTGGGCCGAGCGGGCTTCGAGTAGTTCGCCATTGGCGGTGACGGTCGAACGGAACGACAACACTGCATCCCAAACCTCGGAAACTCCAGCGCCATTGAGGGCAGAACATGCGAGAACCTCAGTTGTCCAAGCATTCCACTTCGGTCGCAGTAAGTGAACCGCGCTCGCATAATCGCCGCGGGTACGAGCTGCGGCCGCTGCAAGGTCGCCATCGGCTTTATTGACAATGACGAGGTCAGCTAATTCCATGATGCCGCGCTTAATCCCCTGTAGTTCGTCGCCGCCGCCTGGTGAAACGAGGAGAGCAAACATGTCAACCATGTCTGATACTGCAACTTCTGATTGACCAACGCCGATCGTCTCAACAATGACGACATCAAACCCTGCTGCTTCGCATAACAACATCGCTTCGCGTGTGCGTCGCGCTACGCCGCCTAGCTGTCCGCTGCCGGGGGAGGGACGAATGAATGCGTTCGGCTGGTTGGCGAGTTCACCCATTCGGGTCTTGTCGCCGAGGATTGAGCCGCCGGTCAAACGGCTCGAAGGGTCTACGGCAAGAACGGCAAGACGCAGTCCTTGACTGATGATGTGATTCCCAATTGCTTCAATGAACGTCGATTTTCCAACCCCTGGCGGGCCGGAGATCCCGACTCGCATAGCGGTACCGGTGGAAGGCAACACGGCCTCAAGTACGGCATCAGCGATGACGCGGTGTTCAGGTCGAGTCGACTCGGCGAACGTGATCGCTCGGGCCAAAGAACGCCGATCGCCGGAGCGAATCCCCTCGATGAGGGAGACGGCGTCCTCGGCGGCTTCGGTCACGAGTTGGGACTGTTCTCGGCAATGAGGGCGAGCACCTTGCGGGCCGCCGAAGGAATGTTCGTGCCGGGTCCGAAGATGGCGGCAACGCCTGCTTCGTTGAGCATGTCGTAGTCCTGAGGAGGAATGACGCCACCGCACACCACGAGGATGTTGTTCGCACCGGCCTTCTTCAACTCATCGATGAGCATGGGCACGAGGGTTTTGTGTCCGGCGGCCTGGCTTGAAACGCCAACAACGTGGACATCGTTTTCGATGGCATCGCGAGCTGCTTCAGCGGGGGTCTGGAAGAGCGGTCCCATATCGACGTCGAAACCAAGATCGGCAAATGCGGTTGCGATGACCTTTGCGCCACGGTCATGGCCGTCTTGGCCCATCTTGGCGACGAGCATGCGCGGACGGCGACCTTCGGTCTTTGCGAATGCTTCAATCTCGCCCTGAAGGGCGGCGAAGTCCTCATCGCCTTCGTAGGCTTTTGCGTACACACCAGCAATGGTACGGACTTCGGCCTTATGTCGGCCGAATACCGCTTCCATTGCGTCAGAGATTTCACCAAGAGGGGCTCGGGCTCGGGCGGCATCGACGGCAAGGGCCAGCAGATTGCCGTCGGCCTTAGCGCCTTCGGTAAGTGCG
>CAIPQK010000213.1 GCA_903867185.1 uncultured Candidatus Nemicrothrix sp.
ACGACAACGATGGTGTTGTCCCATTGACCAGACTCACGAAGCGCTTGCCACACTCGCCCAAGTTGCTGATCGACGTCGCTAATCATCCCGTAGTACTGCGCGCGCATTTCGCGCTGTCCTTCTTCGTCTGTCGGCGCCGCGAAGTAGGAGATTGACAACAAGAAGTCGTGAAGAGGGTGCAATTCGGTGCTTGGCGGAATCGGAAGATCAATTGCAGAACGGTCATACGCAGTGGCCCACTCCCCCGCCGCGGCGAATGGCGGATGGGGACGCAAATGACTCAAGTGCACAAACCATGGATCTTCTTGAGTCGGCAGCCACTCAAGGAATCGATTCGTAAGGAACGCGCTGATACCCACTTCTGCCGGTCGATCCGATTCCGTTGCTAAACCTTTTTCGGGATCGCTCGGCATCTCATACCCCTGTGACCGAACCCAATCCGCCCACACCTCGCGACCACGAGTGAGATCAAGTTCGCATCGAAAGCCTGGAAGGACCCCTTCATAGGTTTGGAGCCTTGGATCATCTGCAGCGACAGTGCGCGGGTCGATTGCTTGGTCGGTATAGCCAAAGAGCACCGGGTCGTAGCCACTTCGACGAGCAGCACGAGCGATGTTGTCGAATCGATCATCAAGCGGCGACCCATTCATAACGACGCGGTTATTCATTTGGTAGGTGCCCGTATACAGCGCAGCTCTTCCCGGACCGCATGGCGCTGCTTGGCCGTAATGGCGAGCAAAGCGCACCCCTTCTGCACACAAGTCATCAAGTGCAGGAGTACGCACAACCCGATGGCCCGCAACCGACAAGCACTCAGCCCTGAACTCATCGAGGGTGATGAAGAGAACGTTGGGACGACCTTCAGCCATGAACGGAGCGTACGGCACCGACATAACATCGGCATGTGGATCAACCATTCTTCGACACCATCGAACCCGGACCCGATGCCGAAGAGCATTTCCGTCAGTTCGGCTGGGTACTGACCGAGCCCCTTCGCCCCGAAACTGTCGCCGAATTGCGCAGTTGGGTCGACGATCTCATGTTGTGGCCCGACGACGGTCCTTGGCTCCACTACCGAGAAGCCACCGCGAACGGCCCCCGCCTTTGCCGAACAGAAAACTTTGTTCCTTTTCACGACGACCTACGGGAACTTCTCACTCGAAGCGAACTGTCCGATACCGCGTCGATACTGCTTGACGAAACTGCGGTGCTCTACAAAGAGAAGATCAACTACAAGGCTCCAGGCGGTGCCGGCTATTCAGCGCATCAAGATGCGCCCGCATACCGATTTATCGAAACGCATGTGTCGTGCATGTTGGCCATCGACGATTCACGAGAGTCCAACGGTTGTCTCGAAGTTGTCTCGTCGATGCACGATGAAGTTCTTCCTGTGGACGATAAAGGCTGCATCCGCGCCGACATCATTGAGCAACTCGATTGGACTCCCGCCCCCATCTGGGCGGGTCAGGCGTTGTGGTTTCATTCCCGCACTCCGCATCGCAGCGGCCCAAATACTTCGAATGAACCACGCCGTGCTCTCTATCCCACCTATAACGCGCTGCGAGAAGGCGACCTACGAGCGGCCTATTACGAGCAGAAAGCAGCGGAATTCGCTGCGTCTGACGGACCACGCGTGTCGCTCATCGGCGACTTTGAAGGCCAGATGCTCTGATGTCGACAGCGTCGATCGAGTCCATCGTTTCCATGTACGCCAGTTGGGGAAGTGAGAAGTACGACGAAGAGATAACCCAGCTCGCACACGCCTTGCAATGCGCAGCACTGGCTTCACGTGATGGCGCAAGGAACGAACTCATCGCCGCCGCCCTCCTGCACGACATTGGCCACCTGTTCGAAATCGAACGCAAGAATGGCCCCGATCACCACATAGACCTTCGACACGAGCGAACTGGTTCAGAATTTCTTCAAGCGTTCTTCCCCAAATCCGTCACCGCCCCAATCGCCATGCATGTTGAGGCCAAGCGCTACTTGGCAGCCAACGAGCCCGGCTACGTCGAAGCTCTCTCGCACGGCTCGCAGCAGAGCCTCGAGGTGCAAGGCGGGCCATTTACTGCCAGCGAATGCGCAGAGTTCCTTGGGCTCGAAGCAAGCGCTGACGCGATCAACCTTCGTCGGTGGGATGACCACGGAAAAGTGATCGACCTCATGGTCCCCGAGTTTGATTCCTGGATTCCACTCCTGCGCGAAGTGGCAAACGGCTGAAAATCAGCGGAGACGGATCTGCGCTGCGCCGGAAATAAACGGGAGATCTGCAGGACTCAGAGCACCTGCTGCTGCTTCGCACACTGCCGGAATCGCATTGACGCATCGATTCGCGGCACTCGCGTTGCCACCACCGGCAGCACCGGGCTCGCCCGGTTCGTTGCCATGAATGGTGATTTCCATATGTGGATGTCCGCTCATAACGACTCGGTGTTCGCCGCCCGGATTCAACGGCTGTTGCCAATCGGGTGCGCAGTCGTCGTCGATTCGGGTGACATGTTCCACCACAAGAAGTGGATGTCCCTTGACAACACCGGTCACTTCAAAGCGAAATGCTCCGAGTGTTCCTTCTTCGAAGGTTCCCATTCCAGGAACTTCGATCGTTCGTTCCAGCGGACGACGCTCGACTGTCGTAACCACGTCATCAATCTCAACTTCGAGGATGTCGGCTAAGACTCGGACCATCGGTGCCCAGACTGTCATCAAGGAAATCGGCTCAAGCATCTGCGGCGTTGCATCCATCGGGCCACCCAGCCCGATGACATTTCGCACGACATCAGGTGCGTCATAGAGCGCGTAGTTAAAAATCTCCTGAATGCGAAGCTCGGTGATACCCGCTCCAACTCCACTGATGAGGGCAGGAAGAATGTCGAGAGCCCAGCCCGGATCAATTCCAGAAACGAAAACTGATGAGTTTCCAGCGTCCATCGCTGGAGTCAACATGCCCATCAACTCAGGTGGCGCACTTGCCGGATGCAGCAATGGATAGAAGGCAGTCGAAACGACATTTCGACCCGAACGCAACAAACGTTCGAGGTCCATGTACGCCTCCATCGGTCGAGTATCTGCAGTTGCGGCATACACCACGCAATCGACGTCAGGAGCGAACGCGATTTCGACATCATCGGTCGCCGCCACACCCAGTGGTGCGATTCCCGCGAGTTCCCCCGCGTCTTTACCAACCTTTGCCGGATTTGAAACAACGACTCCAACCAATTCCAGATCGCGATGTGCCGCGACTGCTCGAATTGCCGGTCTCCCGACGTTTCCTGTTCCCCAGACAACCACTCGAAATGTCATAGGGCGGGACCCTAGTAGCGAGAGCGACGCACACGCTGCGGCCGTCGTTAGTTTTCGAAGGTTGCTTGACTCCGTGGCCGCCCACCGGGGCCGCTGTAGGCAAGCCCCACCCCAGGAACGACAGCGAACTCCACCGATGGCATCGAGCCGATCGCGGATCTCCATGCCTCAATCAATTGATCCTCCGCCGCATAATCAAACGGATCGGTAAGAACAAACTCTTCAGGGGCACCAGGCGCGATCGGATTTTCCGCCAGCCAACGAGCCGTGCGAGCAACAGCTTCACGGGCTGGGACCAGATCGGCATAACCAAGTCGGGTCTTGAGAAGCGAGGTGTCTAACACTCGATGTGTCGGGGACGGCTGAGCCAGCAATGGTCGAGCAGGAACCGCTAACTCAAATGGCATAGAAACGATTTCGAGTGCAGCGCCAAGTTCTGTCGCAATGATTTCAATCACTTGGCGAATGGTGAGTACCTCATCATCACCACAATTGAATGCGAGTCCAGCAGCATCGTCTGGGCGATCGACTCCACAAAGAACCGCGTGAGCGAGGTTCTCTGTGTAGCCGTGATGATGGAGGGTCAACCCATCGTCAGCGACAACGATCTGACGGCGCCCATCAAGGATTCGACGAACAATGCTCCATTCGCGCGGAACAACTTGAAGTGGGCCATATGCGTACGGGTAACGGAAATGCGCGGCGTTTGGATGACTTGCAAAAACAAACTCCTCGGTGCGCGCAACGCGAAAACCCTTCTCATCCTCTTCCGGTAGGCCAACAACAGGCGCTGCTTCGCTTACCGGAACAGGAAGACCGTCTGGCTCGAACAACCACGGATTCATCCAGCCGCGAATCGCCGGCACCCCACCCACAGAAACAAAACGTTCGGTCCGTCCGACCATGAATTCGGCGATACGGCGCAATCGGCCGTACATCACAACCGTGAGATCCCACGTGCGATCGCCCATCGCTTCTGCCAGTGAATCCATGTCATAAGGGTCGGCATGGATGTGCTCGATACCCAAGGGAGTCTCTGGTCGCTCGTGAGTGCCCCGATGAAGGATGACGACCTCATGGCCTCGGTCGATAAGGCCGCGAACTAAGTGGATCCCCGTTGGGCCAGTTCCACCAATCACCAATGTGCGTGTCATCTCTCGCCCTCATCGTCTGGCGGCTCTTCGCTGCTGACCCTACAAGGCCACCAGCATCTGGTCCGTTCCATCTGTTCGGTCAACAAGGACTATCTCATCGTGGTAGCAATCACTCTCGGCTCCAGAGCCGAAGCAAAAGGGGAAACCATGATTCTGGAAAACAAAGTCTCAATCATTTCGGGGATCGGCCCGGGACTCGGACAAGAACTCGCCTATTCCTTCGCGCGCGAAGGTTCCGATGTCGTCCTTGTCGCCCGTACCGAATCAAAGTTGCGCCAGGTTGCCGACGAAATTGCTCGGCAGTGGCCCGACCGACGCGTTTTGGTCTGCCCAACCGACATCTCAGATGCAACCCAGACGCAGAGCATGATCGATGCGACGATCGCCGAATTTGGTCGCATTGATTGTCTCGTGAATAGCGCATACGTGCCACCTCCATTCACAATGTTCGAAGACGCGAACTTTGATGACTGGCGTAAATCATTCGACATCACCGTCTTCGGAACGCTGCAGCTCACACAGCAGGTCGTGCCGCATATGAAAGCCAATGGCGGCGGCTCCATCGTTTTCGTGAATTCAATGATTCAGAAGAAGCCCCTCGCCACGCAGTCGGGCTACGCGACATCAAAGGGTGCGCTCACCGTCGCTGCTCGAATGCTCGCTAAGGAACTCGGGGCCTACCGCATCCGAGTCAATTCCACCTTTATGGGTTGGATGTGGGGCCCGCCCGTCGAGGGCTACGTCGACTACGCCGTCAGCACCGGTCAGGATCGCGCTGCAGTTATTGCCGAAATCACCAAAGACATTCCGCTTGGCATCATCCCCGACGATGCCGACTGCGCCAACGCCGTCGCATTCCTTGCCTCAGATCTCGCCAGCGTGATCACCGGTGCTGAACTCGACGTCAATGGCGGCGAGATGATGCTCTGATCGAGCCCATCGACACCCGCACGATCTGACACAATCACCAAAGACACAATCGAGGAGGATCCCTATGCCCACCGAACAATACGCAGAGATGTTGTGGGAAACACCCACGCACGAAGAGATCATTGGCATCACCAAAGGCCATGTCGAAGCTATGGAAACAATGGACATCGACGATGTTTGGGTCCAGGCCGGCATGCACCATGTGATGCTCCGAACCATCGGGCGTAAGTCCGGAAATGAACACAAAATCGCGCTTCCCTACTGGCGTGATCCAGAAGGCGTCCGCATTGTTGTGGCTTCGTACGCCGGACACGAAAAGCATCCGGCATGGTTCCTCAACCTTCGTGACCGAGCCGCAAATCCCGAGGTTTATGTCAAGGTTCAGGGCGGCGAGTTCTGGTCTGTCCCCGACATCCTTGACGGCGGCCCCGAACACGACCGCATCTGGGAACTCCTGTGCGACGACCGTGCGTGGTACCGCGATTATCAGAAGAAGTGCGACCGCACGATTCCATTGGTTCGACTTCCCGAAACTCGTTCGGTCTGAATCTCAAAACGAACAAGCGCTGCTGACCAAACTTTCAGTCGCAACCTTCAGGACCGCAGACCTCGCCCTCGACGACAAGTTCGAGGGCGGGTTCGCGTTCGGACCACACACGTTCGAGCACTTGACGCAAAACCTCAGGGGGCTGCGCTCCAGCAACGGCAAGGCGACGGTCAAAGACGAAGAACGGAACTCCGCTCACCTGCATTGACGCAGCTGTCGCTTCGTCGATCCGAACTTCATCAGCAAATGCCTCGGTTCGAAGCACGGCAGCAACTTCGTCGGCATCTAGCCCTGCATCGATTGCTAACCGTTCAACAACTTCGGGAAGTCCAATAGCTTCACCTTCAGAGAGATACCCGCGGAGGAACCGCTCTTTGACTTCGGTCTGAAGACCTCGGGCAGCGCCCAAGTGGATCAACCGATGGGCATCAAATGTGTTGCCTGGTTGCACGATGTCGAATCGAAACTCCACGCCACACTCAACTCCAGTGGCCGTCATTCGGTCGACCATGGCTTGAGCTTCATCGTCGGCAACGCCGTACTTCTTCGCCAACATCCCGACATAATTTCCGGCCCGCGCCACAGGAGCTGTTGGATCGAGTTCATAGCTGTGCCAAACGATTTCGACATTGTCAGAATGTTCAAAGTCTGCGAGCGCCGCATCGAGATTCGCTTTGCCGATCGCACACCACGGACAAACGACATCAGACCAAATATCAACTCTCAAGGTTTCGGTCATTGTGCTCATGGATCTCCAGACGTGTCAGCCTTGAGCGTATAGGCGACCCGTCAAGCCTTCGACGAACAGCGACCCGTGATCGAGGCAAACGGCTAGGTTGAGCCACTACTAGGGGGACGAAAACATGGAAGACGGCATCACGCCGCCAGAATCTGACGAGCGCGAGCACCCCCTCACTCGGGCGATGATCCTGCTATTCCTGCTCACCGCCCTCATGTCACTTGGCTACGGCAGTGTCTTCACCCTTCTCGCTGACATTCGGGACAAATTCGGCTTCACCGACGGCCAAGTCGGACTAATTGCGTTCGCTGGGCTCTTCACCGGCGTACTCAGCCAGCTCTTTCTCGCCCGCTATTCCGACCGCGGCTACGCGGTCGTCATGATGCGGGTCGGAATCGCTACCGCCGCATTCGGCATGCTTTGGATGGTTTTTGCAACATCCCTCTGGCAATGGATTGCCGCACGACTGCTGCTTGGCTTGGGCTCAGGAATGGTTGGACCCGCCATTCGCCGAGTGATCATCGCCCGCGATCCTCAACGAGTCGGAGCAAACCTCGGCCGACAAACGGCGTTTGACGTCGCCGGCTTTGTGCTTGGACCGGCCCTTGCCGCTGCCCTGGCGCAGATCTTCGGGCTTCGAGCGCCATTCATTGTGCTCACCGTCGTCTACGTGCTTGCCGTTTTCTTGGTTGGAAAAGTTACGACCGCTGAAGACGCAGCCGCCTCCGAGATCTCAACGGCAAAACGTTTTTCGCTCATTCGCCTTCCCGCGATGCAATCAGCCCTCTTTGCAGCAATCGCGTTCTATTTAACAATCGGAATGTTCGAAGCCCTCTGGTCGATTCTTCTTCGTGACCAGGGTGCGGCGACATGGCTCATCGGCGTCACTCTGAGCCTGTTCACAATCCCAATGATTGTGTTCGCTCCAAAGGGTGGCGCCTTAGCCCAGCGGATTGGTCCGATACGAGTGGTGACCGTGAGTATCACTGTCGCTGCAATCGCAACCTGCCTCTATGGATTCTTGCCATTGTGGTTACTCATTGTTATTTCTGGCATTCACGCAATCGCCGACGCCTACACGATGCCGGCGAACCAAGTCGCCGTTGCGGTTTCGAGTCCACCCGATCAACTTGCCGCAGGACAGGGTCTCCTCGGGGCGACAGGTCTCGCCATTGCCGCTGCATCGGCACTCATTGGATCAGCTGTGTACGACATGTACGGCCGAAGCTCAATCTTCGCTGGCACCGCAGTGCTCATGATGATTTGCCTTGTACTCGCGCGTTGGCGTTGGAACGCTCAGCCCGCGCTTCACGGAATCACGGGTTAGCGTCAGCCCAATGGGCGAACTTCTTTCTAAGGTCATCCCGCTTTCGCTCGGTGCAGCGATTAGCCCGACTGTTCTCGCACTCGAGTTACTCATTTTGTCGGGCAAGCGATCAAAGGCCCGAGCCTCGATGTTCCTTCTTGGCCTGCTGCTTGTTTTCGCCGCGATCACAGCGTTTGGGCTGCTGCTTTCACACACAACTTCGACTTCACCTGCGCAAGCCTCGATCACGAAAACTGTCGATGTCGTGACGGGCAGTCTCCTGCTACTCCTCGCGCTAGGGACAATTCTGCGTTCGCTTGTTCATGACTCGGTAGCTCCCGTCGGCGGTGAAACGAACGACACGAAACATCCCGGCCTTCTCTCGGCATTTCTCTTAGGCCTTGCGATCATGGTCACGAACTTCTCCACGATCCTGCTGTACATCCCAGCGATGCGATCTATCAGCGCTAGCGATATCTCAACGCCTGACAAAGCAGTCGCCGTTGCAATCGCATTCCTCATCTCAGCGGCACCGATTCTCTTTATCTACGTATTCGCAGTTGGATTTCCGAGGATCGCGACTCCACCTCTGAAAAAACTTCGGGGATCGATCGATCGCCACCAGCGCACGATTGGCATCGTGATCGAAGTCATCTTTGGTGCCTACCTGATGTTCAAAGCATTTCGGTAGACGAAAACTGCGTCACACATCGGGCTCGAGCACATAGGACTTGTTGCCCGCAGGGTCTACCGGGACATCGCCAGCGAGCGTGACCCGTTCATGACAACGGTGCATGCCCTTAGGGATATCTGTGGGAACGATGTGCGCTGTTGCTCGATTGTCCCAGAAGGCGATGCTGCCTGGCTCCCACCGGAAGCGCACAGTGAACTCTTGGCGCTGCAGATGCTCGTAGAGCATCGCAAGAATGTGGTTGCTCTCTCGACGCGATAACTCAACGATGTAATCGGTGAAGTTAGGTTCGACGAAAATGACCTTCTCGCCAGTTTCGGGATGCACTCGAACGACTGGGTGCACCGCCCGCAATGGCTTTGACATGAATGCCTTGGCAATCTCACCCGGCATTTCACCTCGATCGATGGGGAGTGCATTGTGATTGACCGCATGGAGTCCATCGATAAAGACCTTGATCTCGGGCGAGAGATAGTTGTACGCCATCGCAAGATTCGACCATTGCGTATCGCCGCCATAGGGAGGAACGACAACTGCTCGAAGAATCGATGCCATCGGTGGCGCTTCAACAAATTTCACATCGGTGTGCCAACGGCTTTCGATACGGGGGCCGCTAGCGCCCTTCTTCTCTTTTACGTTTGCGGTGCCTTGTTGATTATCGAGCAGCAGAATTTCGGGGTAATCAGGAAACGACGGCGGGAACGTGGGGTGACCAGGAAGCGGCTCACCAAAGGCGCGCGCAAGAGCGAGGTGCTGATCGCGATCAATGAACTGATCACGAAAGAACACCACCTTCCACTCCAACAGCGCTGCCCTAATCTCGGCGGCCACTTCAGGTTCAATGGGCTTTGTCAGGTCAACACCGAAGATTTCTGCTCCGGTGTAGCCCGTCATCGGACGAATATCGAGTCCCAGTTCCGTCGCGTTCGTCGTGCTCTGCCCCATGAGTCCCCCTTGATTGACGAAACCAACGTTAGAGCAACTTGGCGCCGCCGCCGAATGTAAATGGGTGCCACGAACCTGACCACAAGGGGTGCTCTACTTTGCCAGTCCCCTTTCTCTGCATCCGGAGCTCGAATGACCCCCCGGTTCACACCCTCCCGGCTCGTGTCGGCCATCGTCCTAACTCTCACCATCACGTTTGCCCTCGCGTCCTGCGACGGAACCTCTTCAAAGGCTGCCCAAACGACGACGAGCGAATCAACGACAACGACCGAGGCTCCAGCACCAACAACAACTGTCGACCCTGGGACACTCCCCCAGACCGACGAGAAGCCGACGGGAACGGGCGCGGAATTCGATGGCCGCATGAAGGTGCTGGCCAACGCAATCATCACCAATACTCCCGATACAGCCCTCTCGGCGTTTTTCCCTGTCTCCGCTTATAAGCAAACCAAGAAGAACACTGATCCCGCTGCGGATTGGAAAAATCGTCTCATTGCCAATTTCAAAGTTGATGTCGCCGACGCCAACAAAAAGCTCGGACCCAACGCCAAGAACGCGGTGTTCACGGGTGCCACCGTTCCCAACACGGTCGTATGGGTGAAACCCGGCGAGGAATACAACGTCGGGCCCTACTGGCGCGTCTTCAAAGCGCAGATGAATTTCACTGTCGATGGAAAGACTGTCCAAATTCCGATCGAATCAATGATCTCTTGGCGCGGTCAGTGGTACGTCGTGCATCTCGGCACTATCCGCTAGGCGCTCACACCAAGGCGCTAATCAGCCAGTGGTCTTTTTTCGGTACTTCTCCATGTGATCACGGACGTCAGGCGCGTAATTCAGAAGATTTTGATTTCGCGCTTCGAGCGCAATTGCACTCGTGAGGCTGCTCGCTTCGGCGTTATGCCAGAGCACTTCCTTGGTCGTGCGGAGGCCACTCGCCGTATACCCCGCCATTCCGCGCGCGTAGCTAAGGGCAAGATCTTCAAGTTCGCTGTCGGCCACGACTCTCGACACCAGACCCATGCGCAATGCTTCTGCAGCGTCGATATCGCGGCCGGTGAGAATCAGATCGAACGCGTGGGCATTACCAATAAGCCGCGGCAATAAGTAGGTGATTCCGATATCGGTTCCGGAAAGACCTGTGCGAATAAAGGCCGAGCAGAACTTGGCCGAGTCGGAAGCCACGCGAATGTCGGCGGCACATGCCAAAGCCAGACCGCCACCAAATGCCGGGCCATTTACGGCGGCAATAATCACCTGCGGAAGATCCCGCATGCGCACCGTCAGGTTCGACATAAACGTTTGCGCGTCAACGCCAGCGGGCATATGCCGATGCTCTCCAGGTTTTGGAGGAGTTCCGAAATCCTTCAAGTCGAGACCGGCACAAAACGCGCGGCCTGCTCCGGTGAAAATCACAACTTTGCAATCGATATCCGCTGCGATTGCATCGAATGTGTCATGAAGTTCGGTGACGAGCTCAAACGAAATTGCGTTGAGTCGTTCCGGACGGTTGAGGCGAACCACCGTGATATGCGGCTCGGGTTTCGTCACTTCAGCGAGTGCACTCATTTCGGAATATCTGTCCATGGGACAGCGCTATCGACACGAACGTCGCCCGGCAGCCCCAGAACTCGCTCACCAAGAATGTTGCGCATGATCTCAGACGTACCGCCTTCAATCGTGTTGGCACGAGCACGCAGAAACCGACCAGTTCGGGTGGACATTCCCGCAGACGAACGAGTCATCGGATATCCGGGCTCGTGCAGCATGCCGGCGGCGCCTTCAAGGTCAACAACGGCGGCCGTGACTCGCTTCGAAAGTTCGGCAGAAGCCAGTTTGCTCACTGAACCTTCCGGGCCCGGATTCCCGCCAACTGCAGACTGCTTCGCACGTGCATTCGTGAGGCGAACGATTTCAGCCTCAATCCAAAGCCCCATGACACGATCACGCCAGATCTCGTGCTCAACCGGCGAAAGTTGCGACTTTCGAACTGCCCACAACTTCATGAGTTCGTTGATCGGGCCAGAACCCCGCGGCGCAGGACCGCCGGCGAGGGCAACGCGCTCGTTCATGAGCGTTGTGATGGCCACACGCCAACCATCACCCTCGTCGCCAAGACGCAAGGAATCGTGAATACGCACGTCGGTCAGGAAGACCTCATTGAATTCGGCTTCACCGGTCATTTGGTAGAGCGGGCGAACATCGACTCCTGGGGCATGCATGTCCAGAACGAAATAGCTAAGACCTTTGTGCTTTGGAACATCTGGATTTGTTCGAGTCAGAAGCATTCCGAAATTGGACGTATGAGCCAATGTCGTCCACACCTTTTGTCCGTTGACCACCCATTCATCGCCATCTCGAACCGCGCGACTCGGAATGCCAGCAACATCGGATCCGTGGGTGGGTTCTGAAAACAACTGACACCACACATCTTCACCAGTGAAGATTTTTCGGATGTGCTTCTGTTTCAATTCATCGCTGCCATAGGCCAGAACCGTTGGCGCGCCCATTCCGATGCCGATCGGATTGATACGAAGGTCTTCGTAATTCACGCCGTGTGAGCGCAGTACCGCATCGATCACGGCCTGCTGGCCACGGTTGCCACCAAGACCGCCGAACTCCTCAGGGAAATGCACCATCGCTAAACCAGCGTCGAACTGCTTGCCACGAAACGCGAACTGATCGTCGAGGATGTCTCGATTTTCCTCAACCAGTTCCTCAGTGCGCTTCGCCAGATCCTGATCTTCGTACATGCGTCCTCACAGTTCTCGATTTGAGATCGAACTCAGTGACTCAGTTTCCGCCTTGGGTCACGAATCCTCAGGGGAGCATCGTGTCACTAGATAGCGGATCCCACCAGCCAATGTTGACTGATCCCGTAAATCGATCTGACGCACCCACACCTCACAGGAGAACCACCCCACCTAGCAACGAGTTACTAGCATCTGAATGTTCCGGACGGAACAGATAGAGCAGAACGAGGGCAGCAAATTGAGCGTCGAAGTCCTTCACCGTATTCAGTTCGCTCTCACCATCTCGTTCCATTTCATCTTCCCGCCCCTCTCTCTCGGCGTGGGCATGATCCTCGTCATCTTCGGGATCAAGTCGGTCCGGACCAAGGACCCAAAGTGGCGCCAGCTCTCAATGTTCTGGGTCAAGATTTATGGACTGATTTTCGCGATGGGTATCGCCACCGGCATCGTGCAGGAATTCGAGTTCGGCACGAACTGGTCGCAATACTCACGTTTCGTCGGAAATATTTTTGGGAGTCTTCTCGCCGCTGAAGGAATTTTCGCGTTCATGCTTGAAGGCGGCTTTTTGGGCCTCATGCTTTTTGGTGGAACTCGACTCGGAAACCGTATGTGGCTCTTCGCTACAACGATGGTGGTAGTCGGAGCAACATTCAGCGCGACCTGGATCGTCATGGCGAACTCCTGGATGCAAACCCCACAGGGGTTTGAGATCAAAGACGTTGGTCAAGGCCCTCAAGCCTTCATGACAAGTTTTCACGATGTCGTGTTCACTCCGTCGTTCCTACCGCGCGTCCTCCATGTGATCGCTGCGTGCTGGATGGTTGGTTCGTCGCTTGTCCTTAGCGTCGGAGCGTTCTACATACTGAAAAAACGCCACGTTGAACTTGCGAAGACAATGGTCCGAGTTGCGCTTCCAGTTTTCACGGTGGTCGCACTGCTTCAGGTCGCCGTATTCGGCGCTAACCAGGCAACTGAAGTAGCGAAAAACCAGCCGGCGAAGCTGGCGGCGATGGAGGGTCTGTACCAAAGCGAATCCTGCGCACCCATGTATCTCCTGGGATGGACCGATGCCAACGCACAAACGACTAACGGAATCCATATTCCGTGTCTACTGAGTTTCCTCACCGATAAAAGTTTTGACGCAACCGTTACGGGCCTCGAAGCCACTCCTCGCGATGAGTGGCCAGCCGTCAACCTGGTCTTTCAGGTGTACCACCTGATGATCAATCTCGGAATGTTGTTCATCCTGATTGGTCTGGTCGCGTGTGGATTCTGGATATGGAAACGCAAGATCTGGAACCAACGATGGCTTCTGTGGATTCTCGTTTCTTCTGTCGTACTCACTGAGCTTGCTACAGAGACGGGCTGGTGGACTGCTGAATTCAGCCGTCAACCTTGGATTGTTTGGCAGGTGCTCAAGACCACTGACGCCTATTCGCCGAACGTTTCATTCAGTCAGGTCATGTTCTCGATTGTGATGTTCGTCTTGCTCTACATCGTGGTGTTCGTGGTGTTCATCCGGCTTCTTGATCGACACATCAAAGAGGGACCACCACCGCCCGTTGATCCCGATGAAACCTCCTCACTCCCCGACTCCTTCGGCGAAATCTTTCGGCGTCGCTCACGCGTCTCAAGTGGAGGTGATTGATCATGTGGCTTCAAACAACCTGGTTCGTTCTCTACGTCATCATCATCAGTGGGTACGTCATCCTTGATGGCTTTGACCTCGGCGTCGGAATGCTCTCGCCATTCATCACCCACAACGATCACGACCGACGGATTCTCCTGAATTCCATTGGGCCAGTCTGGGACGGCAACGAGGTCTGGCTCGTTCTCGGTGGTGGCGCCCTGTTCGCGGCCTTCCCACTTGTCTACGCGTCGCTATTCAGCGGTTTTTACCTTGCGATGATGCTCGTGTTGCTCGTCCTCATCATGCGAACGGTGGCCATCGAGTTTCGTTCGAAACGCCCAGAAGCCTGGTGGCGTTCTCTATGGGACTGGACCTTCACACTTTCCTCATTCGGAATCACCATTCTTCTTGGCGTCGCGTTAGGAAACGTGATTCGAGGTGTGAGCCTTGATCAACATGGCAACTTAAACGTGAGTCTCCTCGACTTACTCAACCCCTACTCGATCGCTCTCGGGCTCGTTGCTGTCGCAATGCTTTGCCTTCACGGCGCAATTTTCCTCACACAAAAGACCGAAGGTGAACTTCTCACTTCGATTAAGAGGCTCATACCGAAGTTGCTCATCGCGTTCTTCATTCTCATGACCGCTCTCATCATCTGGACACTTCTTCGAGATGAGCAGTTCACACAGAACTTCAAGGATCGACCATGGACGGCGTTCTTCCCGCTCTTGGCCTTCATATCAATCGCTGCCGCGTGGCTCTTCATTCGTCGAGGCGCCTACCTCAGCGCCTTCCTCGCTTCGGCAACGATGATTGCCCTCCTCATGGGTGCCATTGCTTGCGGGATGTATCCCGTCATGCTGCGCTCGACAACAAACAGCGCCTACGACCTCACGGTGCAGAATGCGTCGGCGGCCAAGGAAACACTCACGGTGATGTTTGTGATTGCCCTCATCGGCATGCCATTCGTCTTGCTCTATACCGCTGGCGTCTATTACTTCTTCCGCGGAAAAGTAGAACTCGACGACGACAGTTACTGAGACCACGCCGGCGATCAACGCGGTACCGTCACACCCCATGAGTCCTCGGGAATTGCTGTCACAAGTTCCAAGTGCTCAACGCCTCCACAGACTCGGCGTTTTAGCGGGCGCTCTCGGTTCCATCGCCCTCGTCGCATGGACCCTTTCGCTGGCACGATCAATCTCTGGGCTATTTGAACATCGATCACCAACCCCGGCACTTCTCGGACTCGCAGGCTTTCTCGCGTTGCGAGTCGGATTCCGGTTTGCCAGCGCAAGGCTGCTCGCGACCTCGAGCAGCCGCCTCCGCGTGGGCGTCCGATCAGCCCTCACCGCCTTCTGGGGAGCCAAGCAAACGTCGTCGACATCGGCATCGACCGGCGTCGACAGCACCCTCTTGGGCCCCGGCGTCGATTCGCTCGATGACTACATCACCAACTACCTCCCTGCTCGGTCGCTCGCCACTGTCATCCCGCTCGTTGTCTTCCTGACGATCGGCGTTCTTGACCCGTGGACGTTGCTCATCTTGCTTTTTGCTGGACCGATGCTGATTCTCTTGCTCGCTGTCATCGGCTCTCGAACTCGCACGCTTGCCGACCAACGTTTCCGCGAACTTGGATGGCTCCGTTCCTTCTACCTCGACATGGTGCGCGGCATTCCAACGCTCAAGGTATTTGGTCGAGCGACTGAAAGTGTTGTCACCATCGAAGAGATCAGCGATCGTTTTGGACGCACCACGATGAGTGTTTTACGTACTGCCTTCCAGACATCACTCGTCATCGAATGGGCCGCCACTGCAGCAACCGCGCTCGTTGCTGTTCAAGTCAGCTTCCGCATGATCGATGGAACTATCAGTTTTGCTACAGCCCTTGCCGTTTTGATGCTCACGCCTGAATTTTTTGCTCCCCTGCGAAATTTGGCGGTTGACTACCATGCCGGGCAGGCAGGAAACGCTGTCCTCGCTCAGCTCCCGGACTTTGCCGAACTCATTTCTCGGCCATCATCAGACCCACAACGTCGGTTGACGCGTCCATCCAGACCACCAACTCTCCGATTCGAGGAGGTTTCGTTCGCGTATCCGGGGGCTGACCACCTCACTCTCGATCACGTCTCTTTCTCAGTCACGGCTGGCGAGACTGTTGTTCTTCTAGGGCCGAGTGGTGTTGGAAAAACTACGGTTCTCGATCTTCTCCATGGCCGAATCCAGCCATCAGCCGGAAAAATCACAATCGACAACACACCCCTCACGGATCTCGACCCCGAGGTGTGGCTGCGAGACATCACCTCGGTCCCCCAGAACCCATTCATGTTCAGTTCGTCTATCCAGGAGAACGTTGCCCTTTCAAATCGCGATATCTCCGCAGAGCAGCTCCGCGCCGCACTCAACCTTGCACTCGCTTCAGAGTTCGTCGCAGAACTCCCACTTGGAATTGACTCACCGATAGGAGAAGAGGGAACGACCCTCAGCGGAGGCCAACGACAGCGTTTGGCAATCGCCCGAGCCCTGCTTCGCGATGCCCCACTTGTTCTGCTCGATGAGTTCACCGCTCACCTCGATCCCGAGACCGAACTCGAACTGATCTCGTCGCTTCATCCATTTCTCCAGGATCGAACAGTTGTCATCGTCGCCCACCGGGAAGCGACACTTACGCTCGCCGATCGAGTGTTCCGACTCGAAAACGGACGCATCGAAGCGGTACCGCGATGACATCGGAATCCTCGGGCCGCGAACTCTTTCAACGTATTGGCAAGACCCATCGCTGGTTAGCGCTCAGTTCACTCCTCGGAATCATCACAATCGGTTCTGGCATCGGGCTACTCGCCATGGCGATTTATCTTTTGACGCGTTCAGCAGTTCTCGGAACGGCCGCATCTCTTTCCCTCACGATTCTTGGCGTGCGCTTCTTCGCATTGACGCGAGTCGTTGGTCGCTATTGCGAGCGCTATCTCGGACACCTTGGAACGTTCCGAGTACTTAGTCGGCTTCGCGTTTGGTTATTTGAACATCTCATCGCAACCGACTCAATCATTCTCGCCGATCAGCGCCGAGGCGACCTCGTCACAGGACTTGTAGACGATGTCGACACAATGCAGGACCGTCTTTTACGAGTCTCTAGCCCGCCATTTGTGGCGTTCGGTACGTTGGCCATCGCTCTTGTCGCGTCGCTCGCGATTGATGTTCGCAGCGCTGTCATTCTCGCCCTGTTTTTTCTTGTTGGAGCGTTGGGCATTCCGCCGCTTCTCTGGTCACAAACCCGTCAACTTTCTGCTCAGTTGATCCGACTGCGCGCTAATCGACTCGCCGAGGCAACTGAGTTATTCGATGGTTTGGAGACACTCAAGATTTGGGGGAGAACCGATCAACTCTCAGAATCAATCGCATACTTCGATGCAAAAGAAATCGAGCTCACGCGTAAACTGGCGCGGACACGTTCACTTCTCGATGTCGCAGTCATGGGCCTTACGGGCTTATGTGTTCTCACAATTGTTGCTGCACTCAGAACTACAGATGCTTCGACGCCGAACATCTGGTGGATCACCACAACACCTTTGATCGCGCTTGCCGCATTTGAAGCACTTGGCCCGCTTCTCGCTGCTCCCGACTATCGGGCCCAGACCGATGCTGCTGCGGGCCGAATTCTTACGATGGCCACGCCCACAACGATCACTGATCCGCCAGTTACAACAGAGCAACAGTCATTTAGCGACCTTCCACGAAATCCAGAAATCGAGATTTCAAACCTTTCGTTCTCCTACGGAGATCACGTGCCCCTTTTCCGCGACGCCTCTCTCACTATCCCGTTCGGTGCGACTGTTGCCATCGCCGCTCCATCAGGTATGGGGAAATCCACGCTCTTACAACTCCTCGTTGGGCTGCTCCCCTGCCCAGAAGGATCCATTTCGATCGGGGGCCATCAAACTGCCGATCTCCTAGAACTGCCTCGCCCCTGCATCGCGGCCGTGATGCAGGACGACCACGTCTTCGACACGACTGTTCGCGACAACCTCCTGGTCGGGGACGGCGATGCAACAGATCAACAACTCCTTGATGCCTGCGCTATCGCTGGCTTTCAACAGTTTCTCGATACCCGACCCGGCGGTCTCGATGCACCTATCGGAGCAAATGGAGAACTGCTCAGCGGCGGCGAGCGTCAACGGCTGATGATCGCTCGCGCCGTTCTTGCCAATTCTCCAATCCTCATCCTTGATGAAGCCACAGAACACCTTGAACCCGAACTTCGTTCGTCGGTAATCGATGAAGTCATCCGGTCACGCAGGAACCGAACCACCGTGATCCTCGCCCACGACATTGACGCACAGACTCATGCTGATGTCGTTTACGACATCGTCGACGGCGCGTTCATGAAGCGTCAGTCATGACGAGAAACAAGTTCTAGTGGCGATGTAGATGCGGCTGCTTGGGTCTGCATCATTGAATCTGTCGAACCGGTTAATCGCCATAGAAAATCGAACGCAATTAATCGAGCAACTGCTGGTTCGGTCTCTGGATCAATTGCCGACCCAAGGTGCGATGCACCTTGGACCATGACGAGCATCGCGGGCCCCGGATCATTTTCAACCAACGTCTCGGAGCTCTCAAACGGATTAATTTCGTCGAATTCACCATGAATGGCCAGCAACGGCGGATCGCTGGTCGTAAACCATTCGCCACCGAACGTGTCGAAGTCGCCGGAAATCGCTGCGACGGCTGCAACTCGACTATCGGCAAAACGCGGTGCATATCCGGCGAGGAGCGCGGTGACCGCCCCGTCGGAATGACCAACAAGGCCTACCGGCCCTGGAGCGATCATCGCCGCCAATACGGGTGGCGCATCTGATCCTGTCATTGCGGTGATGAGAAATGAAAGGTCTCGAGTTTGTTCTGGAATCTCATATTCGTCTGGAGCCCCATCGAACACGGTGCTCGACATTGGGAACTCTGGCGCAGCAACAACGAACCCCGACGCAGCGAGGTCGTGCAACAACGATGAATAACGCTGGGACGAACTATCAAAACCATGCGCAAACAAGATCAGCGGCGCCGGCGCATACGCCGGAGCGTCGGGGATTTCCTCCTCGCTCGGCATTCCCGCCGTTGGGTAACGCACCGTGACAGTGAGCGGACGCGTCGTCAGCGTTTCACGATCGCCACGTGCGGGGGTACTTCGAGTGAGGTCGGTGAAGGTCATCACCGATATCCCGACTGCAGATTGCTGATCCGGACTTACGTAATCAGAGAGTTTCGGAAGCGCCACCGTCACCGGAGTCGTTGGAGCGACGGTGCCGTCAGTCGAACTGAGACCCTCGGCAGTCGTTGACGCCGCAAACTCATGCGGACTGTCGCCGCTCACCCAAGCAGCCACGGCGATGCCACCGCCCGCAATGGCCAACGACACAGCCACACTCACAACAATGACGGGCCAGCGTGGGCGCTTCGACGAGCTCGCTGGAGGAATGGGCACCCTCACAGGATGCCTGATCCGGGTGAGGATTCGGTGAGTAAAGACCCATCTCAGTCTGAGCCTCACCCTTTTCTCACCTTCGTCGGCTAGCAAGACCCCTACCATCGTGCCCAATTCCGGAGACCCCTTTGTCTGAGCCCACCATCGAATCCTCCGATCAGCCCCAACCTGATCGCGACCTCGGCATGCCCGAGCACCGTGGCGCACGCAACAAAGCAATTACCTGGCTTCCCGCGATTATCGCTGTGCTTTTCTTCCTGGCCTTCTCCGCAATCGTGCTGAGCCAGCCCGAGAAGATGATCGAGCCCGATCCCTACGCCTATCGAGCATCGATCGCTGCACTTGAGAACGGCAACATCAATCTCAGTCAGGAGCAATACGACGCTCTCTCTCTAGAACTTCAGCAGACATCGCTCAGCGGCGGAATCATGCAGTGGCATCAGAACGATGACGGATCCTGGGTCAGCGAAAAGAATCCGGGCTACCCGTTTCTTGCAGTCGGCTTCGATGAAGCGGGAGCACTTCGCCTCGCTCCCCTCTTTTATGGCGCACTCGCGTGTCTTGCGATGTGGTTCGGTGCTCGTCGCTGGCTAGGCCGCTGGGGTGGCACATTCGCAGTCGGCGCATACTGCTCAACTGCGCTCGCCATGGTCATGGCGTGGCGATCGACGATGCCAACGTTTACTGATGCATCACTCATTGCCGCCGGACTTGGTTTACTCATTTGGAGTGTCGTTGCCCTCGATCGGTCGCGCCGTATTCGGACGATCGTGGGTGCGTTGGCGTTCTTTTCGTTTGGGCTCGCCGTCTCCGTCCGCTATACAAGCGCTGCTGTTCTTGGAGTTGCCGCAGTCTTTGCATTGATCGTCTGTCTCCAATCCAAATGGAAACTTGGCTGGTCGACGCTCTTGTGGTGGGCGATTGCCTCTCTCCCGCCGGCGATCACTTCGCTTGCCTATAACGCTGTGTATTTCGATGGACCATTTTCGACGGGCTATAACGCAAGCACGGTGAAGTTCTCGACGAGCGCAATCTCGCCAAATTTGCGCATCATGCCCAGCCGCCTTTGGCAGGCAATGCCGGTGTTCGTCATCGGTCTCGCCGCGATTGCAGTCTTGATCGCGGTGCAAATCATTCACGCAGTTCGGGTACGTTCGAAAAACAAATCTTCGCAAGAGATCACAAACCCCGAGAACCAGAGTGCGTTCTCTGAACGCTCCACAGTCGATCAACCAATCGACCCCTCACCTGCGACGATTGATCGCTGGATCGGGAGCTTTCTCGTCGTTACATGGGCCGCAACCTGGGTGATGTATTCCGCGTACGAATGGACCGCGAACCTCGGTGGAGGCTTCGGCGGCGGTCGCGCTGGTGGAGTTCCCAGTTTTGGCGGTGCACCCGGCGGCGCAATGGGCGGCATGTCGCAACCGGTGTACAGCACTGTTCGCTTCTACCTCCCCGCACTCGGGGCCATTGCGTTACTTGTTGCTTGGCTCTTCACTCGAATACCCGCCGTGATCGGCGTCCTTGCCCTCATCGCGCTCTTCGCCTTTGGTGGCCACGAGTTCATCAACACCGTGAACAGTTCGTGGGCGTCGATGTCGATCGGTGGCGGCGGTTCGATGATCGGCCCCGGCGCAAACGGCGGACCGGGGAGCCAAGGAGGATCAGGCGGGTTCCCACAGTTCGATCCATCGAAGTGTCCGAATCTCCCCCAACTCCCCCAAGGTGGCCCCAATCAGGGCGGCGGAGCGCCCGGAGGTCAACGACCACAAGCTGGTAATGATTTGGGAACACTCCCGAATGGCCAGCAGGACCGGGGCGGAATCACCTTTGACGAGAACGGCTGCCCAGTTCTGCCCGGTAGCACTTCGTCGGGCAGCAGCACCTCGACCACCACGAGTTCGGTCTCACCGGTCTCAACAGGCGTCTCCGCGTAACACGCGCAACCGGTAAGACTCAGCATATCGACTGCGCTCCCCCTCATCACCGAGTTGTCACGGCAATTCGCCGCTCCGCGATCCTGACACTTTTGACGTTCAGCCTTGTCGCCGCTGGATGTGGCTTGCAGTCTCACTCGTCCAACTCGAAAAGCCCGTCAACCTTCCCCGAAATCGATTCGGCGATGGCACTCAGAGTTGCAAGCGAACATCTCGATGGAGCTGGGTTACTCGTCGTCGCTGGTGGAACCGAGTACCGAAATACCTTTTACGGTTCCTATGACAGCGAGACTGTCATTCCAATTGCATCGGCCAGCAAATGGCTCACCGCTGCGACGATGATGAGTCTCGTCGATGCCGGAAAGGTCTCACTCGACGATCCGGTTTCAAAATTCCTACCGAACTTCACTGAACCAGTCGGGTCGGCAACGATCCGACAACTCCTTTCGCATACAGCTGGCATTGCTCAAGCGAACTGCATCTGGGAGCAGCAACGATCGCTGGCCAACTGCATCGACGAAGTGGCAACACAGGAAGCGTCCTACAAACCCGGCACCAAATTTTCCTATGGGAACACCAGTTTTTCTGTGATCGGGCGAATCATCGAAGTCGTAACCGGCCAATCATTCGAGAAAGCATTCGAATCCCGCATTGCTCTTCCTCTCGGAATGAATCACACGCGCTTCGATGGCAACTACTACCCCACCGAATCGAATCCCGTTCCTGCTGCTTCTGCTGAATCAACCCTCAACGACTACGGGAAATTCGTCGAAATGATCTTCAACAAAGGTTTTCTTAATGGCGTTCAGGTTCTTTCCGAACATTCAGTGCTTGAAATGGAAACAGATTCAGTTGTTGGCATCAACACAAGGGCCGACTCGGCAGTCCGAACCACAGGCATTCCAACGTACGGATTGGGAACCTGGCGCGACGTGACATCCGCCAACGATGTGGGAGTCATCACGAGTGGAAATGGCGCCTACGGGTTCTACCCATGGGTTGACCGATCCCGGAATGGTTTCGGAATCGTGTTTGTCTATGACCAGCGCGGATCTGACCAGGCAGTCCCTGAATCACAGAGGGAACTCCACTGGGTATGGACTGCCCTCGATGCGCTCGGAGTTCCGCAGTCATCGACCCCAACCACCATCTACGGGCGTTAACAGCAGCCGATCAGGGCTTGATTGCTCGCTTCACAGGCCGGTCCCAGCCGGGCTGTCCCGTTGATTTCGGGCTCGGCCAGAGACCAGGGCCCATTTCGAGAATGCCGTGGTGAGAACCGTATTCGCCGAGCAGATTCAGGTAGCGAGCAGCATCGAATGCCTCGGCGCCACGCACACCAGTTCCTACCCAACCACCGCTGGCGAGAAGCTCGATTGCGACCACGGGACAAATCGCCGTTTGCCACAGCACTGCCTGTGAACCCCAGTCGCGCATTGTCGTTTCGTTATCGGCGACGTGATACAGGTAGACCTCGCGCTGGGCACCGTCGAACGTTCCGCGCACCCAGGTGCCTGCGCACGTCTTTCCGTGCATAAGGTGACCGAGTTCCGCTGGGTTCGGTAATAGTGCGGCGAGAACATCACGCGGAGCGACTCTCGCATCGCCCACTTTGATCTTTTCTGTGGAGTCGAGTCCGAGGTACGCGAATGTCTTGAGCCAATCGATGAACTCAGCACCCAAACCGTATTTAAACGTGACTCGGCGACAGTCGACTTCACGAGGAACAAGGAGGACCTCCTCGTGCTCGACATTCACACACTCGATAGGACCAATTCCCGCGGGGAAGTTGAAGACTTCAGGTTCACTAAAACATTCCGTCGTAAAGAATCCGCGATCTTTTTCCCAAATAAGTGGCGGATTTAAACATTCTTCAATAGTTGTCCAAATTGAGAACGTTGGAGCGAAGTCATACCCATCGATTGAAAGATTTGAACCGTCTCGAATTCCGATTTCGTCAATCGTGTCAAAAAGATGATCCGCTGCGTAGCGGGCGAAGATGTCAGACAGGCCCGGCTCGACTCCCATGCCGACGATCGCGAGTAATCCCTTTTCCCGCCACGCCTCGTCAGCGGCGAGCTGCGCAGCACCAAGAGGTACACCGACCTGGTTGTAGGGGTCGGTCGCGTGCGGCTCGCTGAGATTCATCGCCATGTCGATGTAATTCGTACCGGCAGTAAAACAGGCGTTGAAGATCGGTTCATTCAACCGCGGATCGCAAGCGTTAACAACGATGTCGGCCTTTGTCTCTGTGATCAACGCAACAATGTCAGCCTCACTGCGGGCATCAATGGCTGCCGCCCGAAATCTCCCGGGGTCATCCAGTTCGTCGATTGCACGTTGCGCGGAGTCAAACGAAATATCCGCGAGCGTGAATGTTGAAAAGAAGGGACGATCTTCAGCGATCGACGCCATCGATGCGCCAACACCGCCTGCTCCGATCACCAGGATGTTCATAACTACCCGTCTGAGGAACGCCTCGGGTGCGAGGTCGTGACCTCCAGTCTGCCTCATCCATCGCCAGTCTCGGCGGCCAATAAGGGGGCTTTACGGCTATTTGGCAACCAGATTCATCAGCGCCGACTTCTCGTTGCCGGCTCCCCAAGGACTCGCAGGGGCCTGAGCCGGTCGGCCAATCCGAACCGCTGCACTGTCTGCTCTTGGATGTAGCTAGCCGCTTCTGAAGGGTCGTCGGTAACGAGCAGGAGGTCTAAGTCGCCCCTCGAAATCATTCCGGACCTCACCATTTCCTCAAGCTGTTCAACGAGGTTGCCCCAGTACTCCACCCCCATGAGCACCACAGGAAACTGCTCGATCTTTCCGGTTTGGATGAGTGTGAGAGCTTCGAACATTTCATCGCCGGTACCGAAACCGCCTTGCATGACAACGAAGGCGTAGGAGTACTTCACCATCATCACTTTTCGAATGAAGAAGTGATCAAACGAGACTTCGAGATCAAGGTAGGGGTTTGAAGCCTGCTCGTTTGGTAACTCGATTGTGCAACCCACACTCATCGCGCCGACATCTTTCGCCCCACGATTGGCCGCTTCCATGATTCCCGGCCCTCCCCCGCTCAGGATGGTGAAACCCAGCTCACCAAGCAGGGCAGCAGTCGATCGGGCCATCACATAAGCGGGTTCAGTTTCGGCAAGTCGAGCAGATCCAAAAACCGTGACACAAGGCCCAACAAAATGGAGGCGCCGGAATCCGTGGAGAAGTTCGCGGCCGACGCGGAAGATGGTTCCGAGTTCACGGCGCCGAAGCCGTGGCCCGCGCAGGAACACGAAGTCTCTATCGGAGCGAGCTCCAAATCTGCGACCTGATCCAGTCAACGCGACCCCTCAACCCTTCTCCGGAGCATCGTCGCACACCGGTGGGCACTGCGCGTGACTTCTGCGAGTACCCACCGGTTCTACGAATCCACGTCTTCAGCCGACAGTGAACACACACGGTGCAGAGTTCAACGAGCACGATGTCGGAATCGCTGAACCTTGAAGGACATAGCCAACTGACCAGGTTTCCCCCGGCGCTATCGACTTGTGCCAAGAAGGACCGGTCGCAACAATCGACTGACTCGAACCAGCGAATGTTGTTGTCCAGTCTGCGTTCCACAAACTCGACATCGTTACACCGGCAGGTAGCTGAAACTTAAGGCTCCAAGGCACGGATACAGAACCAACAGCCGAGTTTCCCGTATTCGTGATGTCAATCGATGCTTGGAGTCCACCCGGCCACGCATTGATTACGCGGTATCGAACGATTGCTTTCGCTACTCCAGTTGATGATGGCGTTGTCGTCGTAGTCGTGGGCATTGTCGTCGTTGTTGTACTTGGTGCAGTCGTTGTCGTCGACACAGGCCGACTCGTGCTCGTTGTTGTTGCTGCAGTTCCGCCAGCGAGCGCAGCGAGGTGATCTCGGTATCCGACACCGAAACCGGTCGGAGTTCCCGAATAGTCCGAGATCAACGAAGGACCATTTGTGCACGACCACCCACCAGCAGCATCCCAAGTCCAACCCATGTAGGAAATGCCCTTTCCGTCGAACCAGTTCATAAGGGAATCGATGAATCCATGCGCACAATCTGTTTCTCCAATCTCACCGGCGACTATTGGGAAAAGCGCCGCCGTCGGAGCTACTGACTGATCCCACGATGCCTGCGTGTTGAATTGGCTGAAGTTGTAGAGGTGCAGGTCAGCGATGATCTGCTTTTGTGGGTCATTTGGAACCCACGTATTCCACGCGGAAAGATCACCCGCCCAATTAAGGCCGGAAACCATGATCGGTTGCGTTGCGCCCGTCGATCGGACTGCGTTCACAAGTGATTGCATTCCGGCCGCCTGCCACCCTCCGGATGTCGTGCAACCGTCTCGCCAGCACGACCAAGAAATATCGTGAGGTTCGTTGTAAAGGTCAAAAATGACTCCGGGATCTGTCTTAAAGGCAGTCGCCACCGATGTCCAGAACGCCGGAGCGTGGTCGGCGTCAGCCATGAGTTGCTGACTCGTGGCCAGTGTCGTTCCGGCAGCATTCCAATGAAGGTCGAGTACAACTGCCATCCCTGCGTTGTGAAGTGACTTCACGTATCCAGCGATTGCATTCTGATAGTTGATCCCTGAATAAGCGGTATTCGCACCGTTGATGCCGAGCCAGCAATCCTCATTCAACGGCAGTCGAACGGAATTGACATTCCACGACGCAATTGACGCAATTGACGCCGCATCGATTGGTCCGTCGAACAATCCCCAACCCTGAGCACACGCGTATTCACTTCCCGATCGATTCACTCCGAGAAGTCGAACCGTCTGGCCCGTCGCATTCACCAAATGGTTACCCACCACTTTGATCGTTACTGGTGTTCCAAGAGTTGGAGCTGATGCTGCACTCGCAGCACCTCCACCAACCGCTGTCATCGTGACTAACGATGCAATCAGCACTGCCACTACTGAAATCAAAGCAATCGCGCTCGTCCGAATTCGAACTCTCATGTCGCAACTCCCCTTCCCCGCAGCCCGCCTTGAGCCACAGCAACGAGTGTCAGCGAAAAAGCGCCAAGATTCCGTTCACTACAGAAGTAATTGACCTTGACTTTGCCTGGATTTTGAATACCCGTCGGTAACTTAGAAGGCCGATTCCTGGCCTTACGCGAAGTCGTAGTCGTCGGAAGTAACGCCGCGAGTCCACGCCCAATAGTCAGGAATCGGCCATGGCGAGAGGGTGTAGATCTTGCCGTTTTTGTTCTTGAAATGGGAGAACTTCACCGTTTCATGAGCCCACACCATCTGACTGATTTCTGATTCATACGTGGCGACGTACTTGTCATGCACTTCAACCTTCGGTTCCATCGCCCGCTTGCCAGTGATCAGAAGTTCGTGAATCGCGCTCATCACGTAATTCACCTGACATTCCGATTGAAAAATCAAACTCGCGCCATGGGCCAGATTTGTACCGGGACCGTAGAGACAAAAGAGATTCGGGAAGTTCGGGATTGAGATTCCGAGATAGGCAGTGGGCTCTTCGCCAAACTGTTCGCGAAGAGCGATTCCATCTCGACCGATAATCGTCATCGGGAACAAATAATCGTTGTGACGAAAGCCGGTCGCATAAATGATGACGTCGGCCTCATGGACTTCACCGTCTTCAGTGACAACCCCCTCGGCAGTCACACGTTCAATACCGGTACGAATGAGTTCGACGTTCGGCTTCAACAAGCATTTAAGCCACGACCCGTTGTCTTGAAGCATGCGCTTGGCAGAAGGTGGGTAATGCGGCATCGATTTTTCGATCAGATCAGGGTGGCCTCCAAGGTGACTCGTGATCCATCCTTCAAAAACACTGCGCCGCTCAAAACTCGCTTGACTAATCGACCGGCCTTCAGGGTCATGCCAGGTCGGATCGACTCGTGATCCCTCGATGCTGAGGCCTGATGCTGGATAGAACATCAGGAATCGAAACCATCGTGCGTAAAACGGAAGATGACGCATCGCCCACGCATCGCCCGAGGGAACCTCGCGGTGATAGTTCATATTCGGGAACATCCACTGAGCAGTGCGTTGGAAAATATCAAGATGCTCGACCTCATCGGCGATAGTCGGAGCGATTTGGAAACCACTTGCTCCCGCACCAACCTGAGCAACTCGTTTTCCAGCAAGATCAAGACCCTCTGGCCAGCGCGCTGAGTGGAACGAAGGCCCCATAAAATCTTCTATGCCCGGAATGTCGGGCATTCGAGGAGCATTCAAGGCGCCGGTACCACTCACGATCACGTTTGCGGTGATGACGTCGGTGCCGCCATCGGGAGTGCGAACCTCAACAGACCAAGTTGACGATTCCTCGTTCCACACCGCCTTGATCACTTTGGTATTGAATCGACACTTTTCATCGACCTTGTACTTACGCATGACGCGTTCGAAGTAGTCGCGAAGTTCCGGCTGCCGGCAGAAATATTCGCTCCAATGGTCTGATGGCTCAAAGGAGTAGCAGTAGAAGTGGCTGCCGATATCGACGCGCGCGCCTGGGTAGCGGTTGTCGCGCCAAGTGCCACCGGGGCCATCGGTCTTCTCGATAATTGTGTAAGGAATGCCGGCCTGGTCAAGACGAATTCCCGTCAACAGCCCCGACTCGCCACAGCCAATCACGACAACATGAAACGCGTCGCGGACATCGGACGGGATTTCGTCCTTCCACGTGATCGCGCCGCTGTCGGCGCCATCAAAATGAAGATCATCAGCAAACATTTCAACGACTGCGGGATTCACCGGCGCTGCCGCCATGAAATCCATGAGTTCTTTCACGAGTTCTAGCGAAGGAACCACTGGTTCAGGGCAACCCGCATCACGCCACCGTGCAATGGCAGGAACTGCACGTTGGCGAACCTCGGCCTGTTCCTCGACCGTCAGTCCGCTCTCGTAGTTATTCAGCATCGCAAACCGAGGACGTATTTCTCCGCGGATCCACGACGGATCGCCAGTCATGTGCACCAGCGAACACATCAATGCCGGAACGCAGACATCCTCAAGAGCGAGGGCGATCGAAGCATCATCATCATCAGTGAATGGAGTGCCAGCATGAGGATTGCGATTGGTCGCCATGGCGACACTCTTCCTCATTGGCGTGACCGACGCCACATTCAGTTTGGGAGACTGGGAAGCCCCAGTACTCGACTTACTTCGCAGCAGTCGTCGGTGAACTCGACATACCTGACATCGTGCCCTCCACCGTGGTGGTTGAACCCGATCCGGCAGTTGTCGTCGTTGTTGCCATCGTCGCCGGCGGAATTGAGCCAGTAATGGGGGTCTGATGCTTCGTCGAACTCGCGCAACCAGCCACAACAGCAGCACTCAGGGCCAGAGCTGCAACGAACACCTTGATTCCACGTGAAGTCATGCCATGAGACTAGCGACCGGGACGCACCAGTCCGAACTCAGAACGTGACACGATCGGCGGGTGCTGAGAATCGCAACTGTCAACGTCAATGGCCTCCGAGCCGCCACCCGCAAGGGCATGCATGACTGGCTGGCCGAGAGTCAACCCGATGTCGTCACTCTCCAGGAGGTTCGGGCACCCGATGAGCTTGTCGCCGGCCTCATGGGAGAGGGCTGGCACATCGTGCACGCGGAATGCTCGGTCAAAGGCCGAGCTGGCGTTGCAGTGGCCAGCCGACTTCCAATCGCCGATTCCCGCAGCGGCGAACATTCCGTTTCCTTCTCGGACAAAGGCCGCTGGATCGAAGCCGATATTAAAACCGGCAAGCGGAAGGCGTTCACGGTCATCTCCGCGTACGCCCACACGGGCGACGAAACATCCCCTGCGAAGATGAAAGAAAAGTTGGCTTGGTTCGACGCGGCCACCGAGCGGCTCACCGAACTTCGGGCCGATGGCCGTCATGTGGTGTTCACCGGTGACCTGAATGTCGCCCATCGCGAAGCCGACCTCAAAAATTGGAAGGGCAACATCGGTTGCGCCGGTTTCTTGCCCGAAGAGCAGGCGTACTTCGACAACTGGTTCGGTGAACTCGGATGGGTCGATGTCGTTCGATCCTCCTATCCCGATGACACCGGCCCGTATTCGTGGTGGTCCTACCGCGGTAAAGCCTTCGACAACGACGCTGGCTGGCGGATCGACTATCAGATCGTCAACCCTCAGCTTGCAAAGCTGGCGAGCAACGCTCGAGTCGACAGAGCACCCTCATACGACACGCGCTGGAGCGATCACGCTCCAGTAGTCGTTGACTACGACATCTAAACCACTCCAGGTGTCGTTGACGAGTTACGAATCTTCGCCAACAAAAGTGCCAGCTACAAAGTCCTGGAATCGAGAGATCTTGGTTCGCCAGCGAGAATCGAACTCAGCTTCACGCTTCTTCGACTTCTGCATTCGATGCGGATGCTTTCCATAAGAGCGCTTTGCCCATGGCGAATCTGGACGAGCAACACGCAGAGCCCCGACGTAAGCAAAGAGCGGAACAGCGATCCCCGCCACTGCTGTTCCCAATTTCCCCTTCGCCGCGCAGACTGCAGCCATCACGAGATCAATAGCGATCAGCACCAGGAGGGCAATCCGAAGATGTGACTGATTCCGATCAACGTCGATTCCGAAAGGTGAATCAGCAACGAGCAGAAGAAACATCACTCCTGCAAGGACAAATACTGCATCAACCGACAGTCGACCTTCCTCCTCCCAATACACGTCTTGCAGATGGAGAATCAGCGCGAACTCGTCAAGTACAAGTGCAAGTCCCATACCGAAGATGACACCTGCGAAGTTGTCCCAACCCGTTCCGATGCCGCCAATGGCTAACAATCCGCCGGTGATCATCAGGAACAGTCCGGGGACAACGTGATGAATATGCACACCACCAACGGTGTTGTCCTTAAAGGGTCCACGGCCCGAACGAATCATGCGGACAACAATCCGTGTGATCACGAATGTCGCAATGAACGTGATCATGCACAGCAATAGGGGCAACTTGTGCGCGCTATCGACGTTTCCGCTCCAGATGTCGCCCATGGTCCTCCTCGAGAGGACCCAGCGTACGACGTGCAAGACAGAAGCCCATGATCTTCGTACACTTCGTGCATGGCAATCGATGTTCGATCAATTCTTGATTGCAAAGTCTGGCCGCAAGATGTCCATGATTTCGTAGGCGACGTCGTTGACATTCTCGATGAGCAACTAGAGCCGCTCGATCAGATTGAACGAAGAGATGCCGCAAATCAGGTCCTTTCGCTCCTCGGCGACGATGACCTCGTGATTCGATCCTGGGCCGTGCTCTCACTGCGACGCGTCGTTGACATTCTCGGGATTGATCAAGCCCGTGACGCCGTCGATTCCCGCAGTCGCTATCTAACAGTTGCCCCGCCAGATATGTGGCGAATCCAATACCCGACGTTGCTCGAAGAAGCGAACTACCGGCTTACTTCGACCTAACTCGTAAAAACGGGGTCGTCACTCCATCGGTGGAGACACAAGCGTGAGACCAACTACAGCAACAATTGTGACGACAAATGAGATTGCGGCGATCTCTTCGAAACCAACCCGAGCGCTGTCGCCGAGAATCGTCAGACCGATGATTGAAGGGACAACTGTCTCGGCCGTGAAGAGCCAGGCCGATGCCACTGTCACTGATCCACGCTGGAGCGCTGAAGCGAAGAAAATGAGGCCCATTGCGCCGAAGGAAATCATCGCCCAGAGAAGAGGGTCGCCGATTGCCGCAATCGAAACGCCAGCCATAAACGCCCTCGCACAAAGAGCCGTGCCGCCGAATGCCAACCCGGCAAATGCACCCAATAGCGCAGCGGCCCGATCACCCCGCAACCGGTTGATCACGAGTGTTCCGAGCGCGGCGAGTACGACCACACCAATCCACATCGCCCACGAATAAGCCGGCGTTGTCGCCCGAGCTTCTTCTGGTGCGCCACTTATTGCCAAACCCGCGAGACCTGCACCTAGAACAAGGATGAACCACATCTGCCGGCTTGTCGGGCGAACATGCTGAAAAACGGCAGCGAATAAGACCGTAAATCCGATCGCACCGGCAACCATCGCTTGCACGACAAATAACGGAAGTCGAGCGAGTGCAATGAGCGAAAGCAGCCACGCGAACCCATCAAGACCAAGCCCAACGAGGTAGGGGACTTGCGTTGCGATTCGTGCGAGCGAACGAGGATCAATCGACTCACTGGCCTCGACGCGACGAGCCCCGATGCTCTGGAGGACCGATGCCAGTCCGTAGCAAACCGCGCAAAGAATTGCCGCTACGTATGCCAAAACCATCAGTGGAATTCCCGCTCAACACTCACAAAGAATGAGCGTAGATCGTCGTCTAGTTCGAAACAGACTCTTTGCGTTGGTGTTCTGAAATTTCGTACTCCGCTTCCGGCAATCGACTTTCACCCTCAATATCGAGATTGGGGATGATGCGATCAAGGAAGTTTGGAAGCCACCAGTTGGCGTTGCCCATGAGGCGCATAGAGGCCGGCACCAGCACCATTCGAATGATTGTCGCATCAACGAACACTGCGGTCGCCAAACCAAGCCCCATCATTTTGATGGTTGGTTCTCCGCCGAACACGAAACTGATGAACACCGAGATCATGATCAGTGCAGCCGACGTGATGACGCGAGCCGTTGCAGTAATTCCGACGATGACCGATTCAGTGTTGTCGCCCGAATGGTTGTACTCCTCACGAATGCGACTGAGGATGAAGACCTCATAGTCCATTGACAATCCGAAAAGGATCGCAAACATAAACATCGGGATGAAACTCACGATTGGCAAAGATTGATGAACGCCAAAAAGTTCCGCGCCCCATCCCCATTGGAAAACAGCCACAATGACGCCATAGGCCGCGCCAATCGAAAGCAGGTTCATGATCGCCGCTTTCAAGGGAACAAGAATTGAGCGAAAGACGATCATTAGCAACAGAAATGAAAGTCCAACAACACAACCGATGAAAAGTGGGAGACGATCAGCAACACGGTTACTGAGATCAATGAAGGTCGCGGTCTGACCGCCGACATAGACCGTTCCACCAGTCGTGGCCAGTGCAGCCGGGAGCACCGAAGAGCGCAATCGAGCAACCAGTTCGCTCGTCGCCTTGTCCTGCGGGGCGCTCTTGGGAATCACCTGAATGACTGCTGCTTTGCCATCGGGACCGACGGCTGCACGTGCGATTTTGGCCACATCTGGGTCAGCAGCGAGCGCAGCACTTAGTTGCTCGACAACCTGCTCCGGAGGAAGGGTGGCGCCTTCAAGATTGACGGCGAGAACAAACGGGCCATTGAAACCAGGCCCAAACCCTTGGGCGAGAAGGTCATAACTGCGCCGCAACGTCGACGTTGTGGGACTTTGACTTGAATCAGTCTGGCCAAGCCGAAGGTCAAGAATCGGCGCCGCCAGAGTGAGCATGAATGCAAGTCCCACTAACAGATACACCACGGGATGGCGAGAAACGTGATGGGCCCAACGCGCCCAACCGTGATATTCCCCATCAACGTTTGTTGTCGAACCTTCACTGACACGCTTTGTCCCTGGAAGACCAAATCGATCGATGTTGTGTCCGGCAAATCCCATGAGTGCCGGAAGAAGTGTGAGTGATGATGTCACCATCACTGCCACCACGATCGCTGCACCAATTCCCATGAACGTGATCATCGGGATACCAGCAACCGCCAGACCACAGATCGCAATCACAACAGTTCCACCAGCGATGAGCACCGCTTGGCCTGCTGTAGCAATCGAGCGGCCAGCAGCATCTTCCACCGTGAGGCCGCGATGAAGCCCTGCCCGATGTCGGGTGATGATGAAGAGGGCGTAATCGATGCCAACACCGAGTCCGATCATTGACGCAAGCATCTCTGACGTTGACGGCATATCGACAAATGCCGACAAGCAAGTAATCGCAGCGATACCCGCGCCCAAACCGAAGAGAGCCGTGCCAATCGGGAGGCCCATCGCGATAACTGATCCAAAGGCGAACAACAGAATCACCATTGCCGCGAGAAGGCCGATTCCTTCGGTTCCACCAAGACTCGGTTGCTCCATCAGTCGAGGAAACTCACCACCGAACTCAACTTGAACACCAGCGGCTGTCGCGACTTCCGTCGTGGCAACCACCTCGTGATACACCGACCGAGGCAACGCACGAACTTCATCGTCAAATTGAACAGTTGCTAAAACAGTCGTGCCATCGCTAGAAACTCGCTTTACGAGGGCGGGAGCCGGTTGCACAACGTGCGGCACAGTGGCCATCGCATCAAGTGACGCGGCCACCGCTGATACAGCAGGTTCATCGGCAATAGTTCCGTTCGGGACATGGAACACAACTTGCATCGATCCGCCCGCTTGGGACGGAAATGTTTCAAGGAGGAGATTCGTGGCTTTTTGTGATTCGACCCCTGGGATCTGAAGCCGATCTACGAACTGTCCACCCGCAACTTTGCCAACGACGACAAGCGCTATGACGATTGCGACCCACCCAAACAACACGCGCCAACGTCGTCGGGTACAGACGCGACCAATTCGATAGAGAACATTCGACATGCGGGGGGAGATCCTCTCGGGCAGCCTGAGCGGCGCCTCGACCGCTCAGACGATACCGGGGGGAAAGTTCATGGCCACCCCCGACGAACAGGGCTAGCTGGGACTAGGAGCGACACGAACGACACCGGATGTCGTTCGCCTTCCGTTTCCATCGTCATCAAACAGGTCCACTCGGATGCATCCTTCCGAAGGTGGACCGACAAAACGCGCTGAGCTGACAATCGGGGCAATGCGATTCTGGGCAAGAAAACGCACTTCCATCTCAATGACGACATGCGGATGATCTCCCCCAAGCAATTCGTCAGCGAGATCCTCAGCGGCGGCTTCGATCAATCCGGCCACAACGGCTCCCTGCATCGCCCCTGCCGGATTCAGCAATTCCGTCTGCAGTTCTGCAGCGACTTCTCCGCGCGAACGATCCCGCGAGATGAAACCCGCCGCTGAACGAAGCGTCTCATCAAGCGGCACCGATGGCATCCGAGTTACTGCCGAGTGCGCATCGAACGGCGGCTTCACCGGATCGCCATCACGACGAGAAACTTTCGCGAAGCTAATGAGGCTGCTCCCCCACTCAACCTCGTCGACCACAAGTGGCATTTCGCAAACTGCCGATCGTCCACCATTGCGAAGAATCACCGCTCGCGTTTCAATCGATATCGGTGCAATGGCACGAGGGAGCCGTATCGACAGATCCGATGTGAATGCCCAGCAGTTTGGATCGGTATCGATTGTCATTCCGCCAACAACATCAATCAAGAACGCAACTGCCGCCATCGATGCTGCACCGCGTGATGCAATCGCTCGCGGTGAGGACAAGTGGCCAACCAATTGACCGTTGTCCAAAGTGAGAGACGTGCCGAGACGAGCCGGAATCGAGGAAATCACATTGGGGATATCAGTCACGCCGAGACGATAATGCCCAACGGCAAGAGGACTGCACACTCGTCAGAGAATCGACGATCGTTTTACAGCAGCGCTGTCGCCTCAACGGTGACAGGATGCGCCTATGTTCGATCTCACTGGAAAGACCGCCCTCGTCACTGGCTCTGGACAAGGAGTCGGCCTTGGAATCGCCCGAACACTGATTGATGCAGGCGCAATCGTCTACATCAATGACCTCGTTGGCGAACGTGCAATCGCTGCGGCCGACGAACTCGGCCCTAAGGCCCGGCCGCTTCCATTCGACGTCGCAAACTTTGCCGATGTCGAAGCGGCGATCGCTACTGCCGATCCGATCGACATTTTGGTAAACAACGCCGGCATCCCACCCTCGATGCGCGCCGTGAAGTTCCGCGACCTTCCTCGCGAGGAATGGGGACCGTACGTCGATGTCAATCTCTATGGCGTGCTCAATTGCGTAAAGGCTGTTCTTGACGGCATGTGCGAGCGCAGTTGGGGTCGCATCATCACGATCTCTTCTGGAGCAGGCACCCAGGGTTTGAACATTGGCGTTTCCATCTACGGGGCGGGCAAAGGCGCCGGAATTTCCTTTATGCGCCACATCGCTATGGAGAACGCTGGAGACGGTGTTACTGCCAACACGCTTGCGCTTGGCCTTATGCAACGCGATGAACCCGGGATCTCCGAAGACCAGCGAACAGTTACTGCAAAGATCGCAAAGACGGTTCCTGCAGGGCGGCTCGGCTCGGGGACCGACATCGGTTACGCCTGCGTTTACCTCGCCTCCGAAGAAGCCTCTTGGGTAACAGGACAAACCATCGCGATCAACGGCGGGTCTTCCACCACCTGAGGCATTTCTGCGGAGCATGCAATCGCCAAGCAAGCACAAGCTCGCCGTCACGTCTTTCCCCTGCCATGTATGCACGAAGAAGAGGGCGCCGGCCGAAGCCGACGCCCTCTCAACATGGATGACTCAGTACCTACCGATTACGAAATCGGATACCACTTGCTGTCGACGGGCACCCAGCACTGAATATCAACGGGGCAGTTGTTATAGGTGCCGTTGGCATTCTTTGCCGTACCGGTCGGGGCAGCGGTCAACTTGTCAGCGTGGACATACAGGGCCAGATACGACTTACCCGGTGCCTGTGAACCCTTGCCATCGGAACCCAGCGCATACGGCAGATCACCAAGTCCGCGAACGGCCTTCATAAAACTCTCGCGGGTCAGGTTCTTTCCTGCCTTTTCCAAGCCCTTCTTGATGACGTCTGCAAACATGCACTCGTTCGGCGGATAGTCAGAGCTGACCTTCATTCCGTCAGGCAGTGTGCGAGTTTCACCTGAAGGAACGCCGGCATAGGACTTTGCTCCTGCAAAATCATTCACCACGAGTGCGTCGTACGTTGCCCGACACTGCTTCTCGAAGTCATTGTCGGCTCGCAGCTTTCCATCGGAAGTCGTTGAGTCACCATCAGAGGTGAAACAGACGCTGCCAACCGCTGACGCTTTAAGGCTCTTGCCGCCATAAGCCGAGCACATTGATGAAGCAACATCGAGAATTGAAAAGTTCCATTTGTTGTCAGCAACGTTGTCCCAGAACCCGCCAGAAGCGGTGAACTGAAGGGCAACAACTACATCGGTCACGTTGGCTGCTTTAAACGTGTTCACAGCAGCTGCCGATTCCGTGTTCTGAATACCCGGATCACCCTGAAGGGTATTGACCTGCGCAACGGTGACTTTGTTGCCATTTGCTTCAAGTAAGGCCTTTGCGGTTGCCGTCGCAGCAATGTGCTCTGGTCCGTTACCGGACAAGATTCCAACCACTGCAGTTTTACTGATACGTCCTGAATCGATTGCCGCTTTCGTTCCAGCTGCAGCATTGGTTTCCACTGGCGCCTTGGTTGACGTCAACCACCCGGTGTCGTGAGCGGACTGCGGCGCCACGTCACCGAAGAAGGACGGGACACCTGCAGCGACTATGCACTCGATGTACTTCGCTCCGAGACCATTGGCATTGACGAAAGCGAAAAGTTCGTTGTTGATGGTGGCGTCGTCACAAACTTTCTGGCCAGTTGCGGGCTTCACCGGATCCCAGGTCAGCACGACACCTTCGACCTTGCGGCCGTTAATGCCGCCAGCAGCATTCCAAGCATCGAAGTATGACGTGACGCGTTTTGAAAGATTTTGGGTCGTTAACGCCGGGGCGAGAGCCATTCCGGCAGCACGAAGCCCATCGAGATCGGAAACCGCAACACCGATCTTGATCGTGGTGTCGGTGACTCCGGTGGTGTTACCGCCGCCCGATGACCCACTGCCACTGCTTGAACCACATGCAGCAGCTCCAACCGTGAGCAACATCGCACACGTGATGGCACCCAGAATTCGCACTGTCGATGACCGTCTCATTCCTGACCCTTCGATTGAGTTCTGATTTGCCCCGTTGAGGGCACGCCCCTGACTTGCGATTCATGGCCAATAGAACGACTTATCGTCTCTGGCAGGGGTGTCATCGGTCACAGTACCCTGAAAGAGGACTTTCTGCGACGATGTTCCAGAAATCTGGTCATGCTCTGCCACGCTCCCAATGACGAAGGAAACACACATGTCGGTCGATCCCGCCGCGCAACCCGACACAAGTCACCTTCGACTCCAGATTCATCTCGCCGCCAGAGGCGGTTGCCGCGGTGCACTCGCCGAACGCGTTCGCGAACTCGCACACGAAGCCGCCGCGACCCTCAAGAGCAACGTCTCGATCACGTTGTTGACCCAGGTCGACAACGATCCGTTCCCCGCAGCAAACCCCTTGTGTCGTCCCTTTGACGTCGTGCTTGAGATCGAAACTGACTCGATATCCGGCCTCGACTCACTACTTGATTCTGTGCAAAATTTCGGTGACAGCGTCGCTGATCTCGCCCACCTTGATCTTTCGGCAGCGCTCGTTGGCGCCCCGCAGAAACTCATCCAGAGCACTCCCCCACCGTTGCGCTACCTCTACCTCATGCGTCGAAAGGCTCATACGACACATGACGCGTACATCGACTACTACTTCCACAATCATTCAAACTTCGGCTTTATCACCCCAAATATTTCTGGCTATACCCAGTTTCATGTCGATGCAGCAGCATCCTCCGATGTGGCAAAACGCCTGGGCGTAGGAACGACCGTCGTTGACAGCGTGAGTGAACTTTCGATTGAGTCACTCGATTTGTTCTTCGAGGGAATTGGCGATGGCCGACTTGGAATCGAAGCAGCGGAGGATGAAGCGCGTTTCGTCGATCGAGACAATTCCGTTTCGTTTCTCTGCACTACTGAGACGATTGTTGCGTGAGATCAGAAGCCACCAAATGATCTGATAGCCGAACGAGCTTCAAGATCAGCGACCGCCGCCTGTGATCTGTCGAGAAATGCAGCGGCGAACACCTGTCGTTGCGGTGTCGCATCGACAGGGAAGGTAACGACCTGACACGAGGCCAAAACCGTGTACCCCGCGTGGACCCGATGGGCCAGCCAAGCGTCATCCCACGAAAGCGGTTCTCCCCCGCCAGCATTCCAAATCTCGAGATAGTGCGAAAGTAAGTCGCGCTCATGGGTACGTCGATCTTCAACAGCAAGAGCCATTGTGAGGAAGTAACTGACATCTCTCATTGGCGTATTGATATTGATGATTCCCCAATCTAAAAATCCCGTGCGGCCTCCATCAAAAAAGAGATTTCCGATATGGGGATCACCGTGGATAACAGTCTGTGGACCGCGATGCCAGAGTTCCTGCAATTGGGCTGGATGCGCGACGCAAAGCTCTGCCATCTCGGCAAACTCATCGCTTAACCGATCACGGTGGTTTTCGAGTCCGTAACGAAGCATGACTGATCCGTAATCGCTACTTGAACTCGTCGCCAGAATCCAAGGCACTTCTGATTTTCGGGTCTTCGGGTCGAGATAACGCAGATGGAGCGCCGCTAAATCTTCAAGCGCTACCGCCGCCGAATCTGAGGTGACCCCTAGGCGTCCGTCGGAAATCACACAGCCCGATGCATCGAGATCTTCGAGAAGAAGGATGAACGTTCCATCGGAGCGCTCTTGGGCAACCAACACTTCGGGAACACGCATGCCGAGCCTCGGAGCAAGTTGCTCGTAAAACTTCACTTCGCGCTCGCCCATGCCGGTGCGCAGTATCGCTTCGCGTCGGTTCGGGTCGCTTGGCGGAAGTTTGCAAAACATTGTTTCAGGCGCGCCGCCAGAAATGTCATACGAGACGCGCAACTTTGCATGTGCATTAGTGACTTGTCGCTGTTGCGTCACTTCTATCGATGAAACAGCGACCCCGGGGAATTTCACAGTCAGCGCCTGCGAGAGCCACTCGGGGTGAATCTCCGTTGCATCTGACGGCAGCACAGAATGATCTGTCACTTCTCCCCCATGGCGATCTCGTCGTCAGACAAAACTTGGTTCTTCAGCGATTCGCCGGCGAGGTAGCGCTGCAGATTTTCACGGAAGAGAGCGTGCAGGTTTGCCCAGAAGTTGTCGCTGGACGTTGAGCAATGGGCAGAAATCAGAAGATTCGGTACTTCCCAGAGTGCCGAACTTGCGTCAAGTGGTTCCGTGCTGGCCACATCAATTGCCGCGCCAGCAAGATGTCCAGATGAAAGTGCCTCGGACAGTGCTCGTTCATCGACCGCGCTGCCACGACCCACATTGATGAACAACGAACCTTTCGGCATCGCTGCGAATTCGACATCTCCAAATAGTCCTCGGGTCGTTGCCCGTTCAGGAACAGCAGAGACCACCGCATCGCATCTGGCCAACATGTTGTGAAGTTGATCGGTGGGAAAGAGCCCGTCGACATCGGGATCGATGTCGCCCGGGCGAGCCGATGCACGAGTCGCAAGCACTTCCATTCCAAACGCTCGGGCCCGCAACGCCACCTGACGTCCTATGGCGCCAAAGCCGACAATCCCAAGTGTTGAGCCAGCGATTTCTTTCCCGTACTTCGGCTCCCAACTATGGGCCCGTTGCATTGCGTCGATCTCGGGAAGGCGCTTCCAGTGCTGGAGCAAGCGAGCGAGAACGAACTCAGAAATAGAGACTGCGTTGACGCCAGCTGCATTTGTAAGGCGGATTCCCGCTGGACCGAGACCAGCCGACATCAACTGACTAGCGCCAGCCCCCATACCCTGAACCCATCGAAGGTTTGGGGCCACGGTTGACACGTCAAACGGCAAGTCCATCGCAAGGACTATCTCGACTCGCCCAAACGCGTCACGCTGTTGTTGCGTCAACTCGGGGCACAGTTGGCGATAGTCCTCGTTGGGTTTCGCACCGCGTTGTGTGCGGAGTTGTTCGCTTTCGGTGTAGCGCACATTGAGAACTTCGATTCGCGCATCCAATGCCTTCAGCGCCGCGATATCGCGCTCGAATTCCTCGCGAGGACGTAGTTCCCATTCTCCTGGGTACATGATGCCCACGACGATTGGCGCAGTCGTCTCGCTCTCACCAACCCGCATGCAGTCCCCCAAGGTTTTCTGACGAGGCAGCAGGAGCATCTCCCCGCCATTCACAGTGTTCCAAACTTCCCTTGCCCTCGCCGAGCCAATCCCCGGGAAGAATCCACGGCCCACCGAAGCAACTTGCCGAATAGAGTTCCGAAGGACCTAGGGGGAAGATCGTGGACATCGAAATAGTTGCTGAAGGACTTGGCTTTGCCGAAGGTCCAGTTGAGATGCCCAACGGTGACATCGTCACTGTTGATGTGCGCGGTGGGCGAATCATGCGGAGTCAGGCAGACGGGTCAACCCGAGAGATCGCATCGCCCGGCGGTGGCCCGAACGGCGCCGCCATCGGCCCCGATGGAGCTCTCTACGTCGTCAACAACGGTGGCTTCCCGTGGAGCGAACGCAGTGGACTGCTTATTCCCGTCGACGAAAACGGCAGCACGCGACCGGCGAACTTTGAAGGCGGCTGGGTCGACAGAATCGATCCCGAAACCGGCGACATCAACCGACTCTTTGATGGCCTTGATGGAGAGCGTTTCCTTGGCCCAAACGACATCGTCTTCGACCAAAGCGGCGGATTCTGGTTCACCGACCTCGGAAAGTCCGACTCTCGCTCGATGGACCGTGGCTCGCTGTTCTACGCGCGTCCCGACGGAACGGGA
>CAIPQK010000214.1 GCA_903867185.1 uncultured Candidatus Nemicrothrix sp.
ACAAGGCCTTGTACGAGACCCTCAAGCATGAATGGGACTCGAATAAACCAATTCGTTGCGCCAACGAGTTTCATCACTTCAATCTCACGGCGGCGAGCAAACATCGCCATTCGAATGGTATTGAGAATCAGAAGTCCAGCGGCACCCAAGAGGAACGCCGCAATCACAAAAATACCGACAGTTAATCGACTGGAAAGTTGTTGGATCAATCGAATGGTCTTGGAAGCGAAAACGACCTGATCAACGCCGGATCGACCCTGAAAGGTCAGTCCCAATGATTCGACTGCGTCAACCTCTTTGTTGACTGGTTCCACTCGGAACGATGGCGGGAGATCCTTTGCCGTCACACTGTCGATGAGTTCAGGTGAATCTGCGAAAAGAGTCTGAAACTCCTTATATGCCTGATCCTGATTTACAAAGACGACCTTCGACACTTCGGGGCTCTGATCAAGATCGTTGTTGAGTGAGTCGATCTGCTGCTGGGTGGCATCGGTGCGCAGGAACACGACGAACTCGATGCCGCCCTGCCAACGCTTTGTGGCGTTTTCCACGCCGGATCGGAGCATGAGCGACGCACCCACAAGAGCTAACGACACCGCAACGGTCATGATTGACGCAAGCGTGATCGTGACATTACGACCAAGGTTGGAAGTGGTCTCGCGAAGGAGATAGTCGAACTTCACTGGCATCGGATCGTCCTATTCGTAGACGCCGCGCGCCTGGTCGCGGACGATGGCACCACGGTCGATTTCGATCACTCGTCGACGCATCGTGTCAACGATGCCGCGATCGTGAGTGGCCATCACCACAGTGGTTCCAGTCTTATTAATGCGATCGAGCAACTTCATGATGCCGACCGACGTCGCTGGATCGAGGTTTCCGGTTGGCTCATCGGCCAGAAGGATGAGGGGCCGATTCACAAAGGCCCGAGCAACGGAGACTCGCTGTTGTTCGCCACCCGAGAGTTCTGTTGGGAAACTGTCGGACTTATGGCCTAACCCCACGAGATCAAGAATCGCGGGTACCTGACTGTCGATGACGCTGCGAGGACGACCGATCACCTCGAGAGCAAATGCGACGTTTTCAAACACGGTCTTGGTGGGCAGGAGTTTGAAGTCCTGAAAGACGCAGCCGATGTTTCTGCGCAGATAGGGAATTTTCCAACCCGAAAGTTGTCCGATGTCCTTGCCGGCAACATAAATATGGCCCTTTTCCGGCGACTCTTCTTTGTTGAGGAGGCGAATAAACGTGGACTTTCCAGAACCCGACGCGCCTACAAGGAAGACGAATTCGCCCTTCGCGATCTCGACATTGGCGTCGCGCAAGGCGACGGTCGAGTTTTTGTAGGTCTTGGTGACGTTTTCGAGCGTGATCATGATGAGGGGGTGTTCGGCGCGTGCGAACGGTCAAGAGGCTAGACGGGCAACCCCTCGAAATGGTGCCACTCCCCCGCACCGCCCCAATAACCCGATTCCGTGGATTCGCACGTCGAAAGTTGACCTACTTAGCGTCCAAGATCCTGTCGGGAACTTGCTCAGTCGTCGTCAGCGCTGTGAAGCGCCTCGGCAATGACGAGATCAACTGTCCATTGCGAAGATGGCAAATGGTGCTCGCGAGCCCACGCCACTGTGAGTGGATCGCTGCCCGCTCCTGTGAGCATCTGCCCTCCGCCTTCGGGATGATCTCGATAGCGACCCACCGAGCGCTTCCACGACGAGCTTGAGGAACTCCAACGGCTCACGTCTTCGGAAGTGCGAACCAAGGTGGCTCCAAGAATCGTCGCGACGACGCGCCCCGGAGTTCTGAGACCCGACTGCAATTTTCCACAATCGTGGAGAAGCGCAGATGCCAACACA
>CAIPQK010000215.1 GCA_903867185.1 uncultured Candidatus Nemicrothrix sp.
ACTCGTCTCCAGCGGCGCGGTGACAAACGAATACGTCTCGACAATGTTCGCGCGTGAATCCTCGGTTTCTACCTACATGGGGAACCTGCTTGCGATTCCTCATGGAACGAACGAATCGAAGGACGACGTGATTCGGTCTGCGATTTCGGTCGTTCGATACGATGACGCTATCGATTGGGGAGGAAATCCCGTTCGATTCGTCATTGGAATTGCGGGAAAAGGCGACAGCCACCTCGAAGTTCTTGGAGCAATCGCGACGGTCTTTACTGACATGTCCGCAGTGACGGAACTTCTCGAGGCCACAACTGTCGATCACATTTTGAGCCGTCTCGGGCTCAATCTCTCATGACCGCTGTCCATTTCGGGGCAGGAAATATTGGGCGGGGATTCATCGGTCTCGCGCTGCACAGCGCAGGTCACCGAGTGATTTTCGTCGACGTCGACGATTCGTTGATTTCGTCCATTGTGGCGGCTGATTCGTACCATGTAGTCGAAACGGGTGCCAACGGAATCGTCCACACGGTTGACAATTTCACTGGTGTGAATTCGGCCTCGAACCCCGCTCAGGTGGTGCAATCCATTGCGGAGGCCGACATTGTCACCACGGCCGTTGGCCCTAGAATTTTGGAATTTATTGCGCCTCTCATCGCGAGAGGATTGGCGGCCCGTACCGCGCCGACGCCACTCGCGGTAATGGCCTGTGAAAATGCCATTGGCGCGACCGATACCCTCAAGTCGTTCGTTGCCGCATCCGCGTCAGCTGCCGAGATGGACCGCGCACGGTTTGCCAACACCGCGGTTGATCGCATCGTTCCGGTTCAAGATTCCACGGAGGGTTTGGACGTCACCGTCGAAGCGTTTAGTGAATGGGTGATTGACCGGACTCCGTTCCAGGGTGCCGAGCCGGTCATTCCCGATGCCCATTTTGTGGACAATCTTGCGCCGTACATCGAGCGGAAACTTCTCACGGTCAACACAGGACACGCATCAATCGCGTACCTAGGACTTCGCGCTGGAGCTCGACACATTGCCGAGGCTCTTGCGATCGCTTCCGTCGCAGTTGTGGTCGACGCGGTGCTCGACGAGACGACTCGAATGCTCGTCGCTCGACACGGTCTCGACGAGGCCGATCAGCGCACGTATGTGGCGCAAACCTTGGACCGTTTTCGAAACCCCGACCTTGACGACGAGCTCGTCCGCGTCGGGCGTCAACCGCTCCGCAAGTTGTCGCGACATGAACGGCTCATCGAGCCCGCCGCGGTGTTGGCCGAGAGCGGAGTCACTCCCGAGGCATTGCTTCAGGTAATCGAGGCCGCAATCAGGTTTGACGTGCCGTCCGATGACGAGTCGGTGCAACTCCAGCTGATGAGGGCGACGCTCAGCCCGGAAGAGATTGCGACAACAGTGTGTGGAATTGAGAGCGGTCACCCCCTATTCCCCGCTCTCGTCGACGCCATCGCGCGTACGCTGGGATAAATGTCCAGTTCCGCTCTGCTCGCTCTTCTTGTCTCGTGCCTTATGTGGGGGACGACAGGAGTCGTCGCTGCTGGCATGTCAACGGATGTTTCCACCTTCGCTATCGGATCGTTCACGATGGGGATCGGCGGGATAATTCTCGCGGTGTTCACCTGGCCCGCGGTGCACAGAGCACTCTCTATCCCCGAGGCGCGATGGTGGGTGCTACTGGGAGGCATCGGGGTGTTGGTCTATCCACTCGCGTTCTACGCGGGTATGCGCGACGCGGGCGTTGCGGTCGGGAACACGGTGGCTTTGGGGTCGGGGCCTCTGTTCGCCGGTGTCATTGAATGGCTCGCCACGAGAAGAAGGCCCACTCAACGCTGGTTCCTCGCGCTCGGAATCGCGGGGGTGGGGCTCGTGCTTGTAGGGATTGCCCGCGGTGGGACGAGCGAGATCGGACTAAACGGCGTGCTGCTTGCGTTGATCGCCGGTATGGCGTACGCGTTGTACTCGGTCGCGGGCTCTCGCGTGATCGCGGCAGGGGCCAACTTCCAAGGCTCGATGGGCGCTGTTTTCGGCGCGGGTGCGCTGCCCTTGTTAGTCGTGCTTGTGGTCACGGGAGGTCCGCTCGTATCAGATTTTGACAATCTGGCGCGGGGCGCATACCTCGCGCTGGGACCACTGGTTCTTGCATATCTGTTGTTCGGTTACGCGCTCACTCGGGCAAGTGCATCCCTCGTCACTCTCGTCACCCTTTTGGAACCGGTTTTCGCGACGATTTTGGCCGTCATTTTGCTGGGCGAGGTGCTCCCGCCCATTGGATGGGTCGGAATCGGCCTGTTAGTCAGCGGCGTGGCGGTCGCAACCGTGCCACGACGCCTCGCGTAAATCCGCGATTCGCCCGCTTTGGAGCGTTAAGGTAGTAAACATGGTCGCGGATAAAGAAAACGAGAAAAACCTCTTTGGTCGTCCTCGACGTTCC
>CAIPQK010000216.1 GCA_903867185.1 uncultured Candidatus Nemicrothrix sp.
ACGCGATCGTTTCGGCGTCTTCGAATGGTGGATTTTCGTTACGACTCGGCGATGTCTTGCGCTTCGGGACTGGACCATTCGGAACGGGAATCGTCGGTTGGTTCCTTCTTGTCACTGCGCTGTTGCCATTGCTGATCGGGCGTCGTTGGCGACTTACGTGGGCAGTTCGCGGATGGGTGCTTGCGATTGTTGGATTCGGACTGGCGTGGGCTTTCGGCCAAGGCTGGTTGACCTCGGTTCTGCCGGCGCCGTCCATGCTTCTCGTTCCATCCGCGATCGGTATTGCTCTCGCCGCTGGTCTCGGGATGGCTGCGTTTGAGATTGACCTTCCCGACTATCACTTCGGATGGCGACAGATCGTTTCACTCTTTGCGGCGCTGGCGTTCGTTGGTGCACTCGGGCCCGCATTGCTTTCATCATTCTCCGGTCGTTGGGATCTACCGCGCGGCGATTTCAATCGCTCTCTTTCATTTCTTGGTGATGGCACGACCGACGGGTCATATCGAGTTCTTTGGCTCGGAGATGCGTCAGCGCTTCCACTCAAAGGCTGGAATCTAGATGCTCCGGCAGTTGACAATCTTGGACCGAACCGAACACTTGCGTTTGCGACGACTATCGCCGGAACGCCGACAATCGCCGAACAATGGTCAGGCTCCGATTCTGGGGCGACAAGTAATCTTCAGCGCGCATTACAAACGGCCTCGAATGGTGGAACTGCTCGACTGGGGGCGCTGTTGTCGCCAATGGCTGTCCGCTACGTGGTCGTTACGGTTGCGCCTGCTCCAGACCCATATGCGCGTTCACGTGCATCCGTTCCTGCCGACTTACTTTCGGTGCTTGATGCGCAACTAGACCTTGCATCAATCACGGTAAACCCAGGCGTGCGTGTGTATCGAAACTCGGCGTGGGCACCTGGCGTTGCGCTGCTACCGAGTGGTTCACAGCTTCCAGACGGCGGAACTTCGCTTGCCGAGCGAACTGATCGCGCACTGCAAAAATCGACGGCTGTCTTGACCGACTCTGCTCCATATGCCGAAGCGAAGGGTGATCTTCCGGGGCCAGGTGAAATCTATGTCGCTTCAGCAGGAGATGACTGGTCGCTCAAGGTGAATGGGAAATCGCTCGAGCGCTCGTCAGCGTTTGGATGGTCGAATTCATTCGCTGCCGACAGCGGGGGAGCCGCCACGCTTTCGTTCCAGACGCCGGTGACTCGGTGGTTGCTTCTCGTCGGACAGGCATGTTTGTGGATCCTTGTCATCGTGTATCTCTTGCGGGTCCGTGTTCGAGAAGATGAGCGCACAGATCTTCTGATGGTTGAAATCGTTCAGGTGCCTGAAGATGCGCCCGAAGAGTTCGCCAAGGAACACGAGCGGCCCGAAGGTCCAGATGTGCTCGACCGAATTCTCATCGATACTGGCATCATTGATGCTCTTGATGTTGTTGCTGTGCAGGAACCTTCGAATATCGAGGGAGCGACAGCAACCCAACCACCGGAAATGTCTGCTGCAACAGACGTCGATCAGGATGTTTCCAATCGACGCCGTGGACGCCGGAGGCGATCGAAGTGAAGCGCGTGTGGCGACTGCCAATCCTGATACTTCTTGCTGCGCTTTTGGCAACTGCGATGGTGGCGCAAGACAGCACCAGCGACGGGAATCGACCCAATGTGCGCCTCAACGAGATGGTTCCAACTGCGTCTGCTGATGATGCGCTTAGTTCCACCTGGTACTGCGCAGCGGGAACATCTACCGGTGTCGTGACTGGTGAGTCTGCAGGGTTTGCAGAACAGACTCTGACGATTTCAAACGCATCTTCGAATGATGCAAGCGGATCGGTGACCGCGTACACCGAAAGCGGCACCACTGGGGTGAAGTCAGTGACCGTGGGAGCTCATGGTCAGACAACGCTGCGGGTCAGCGACATTTTGAAGGCAGCGTGGGCGTCAGCGCTTGTTGAAGTTTCTGGCGGCGGAATCACCGTCACCCATGAACTTCTTGGGCCCGCCGGAAGATCGATAAGTGCATGTGCTTCGAGTCCGGGTGACAACTGGTATTTCCCTTCGGGCACGACTCGAGCCGGAACCCGTAACCTGCTGGCGCTGTTCAATCCGTTCCCGGGTGAAGCAACAGTTGACATCTCGTTCGATACCGAAGATGGTGCCCGAACGCCACAGCAGCTCCAAGGAATGGTTGTTCCAGGAGGGCGGGTCGTCAAGGTTGATGTCGGCGCAATCGTGACGCTTCGAGAACGAGTCTCCACCACGGTCCACGTTCGTATCGGCCGGGTGATCGCCGAACAGATTCAAACGAGTGACGGGCGAACGAACACTGAGCAAGGCCTGACAGCAGTGCTCGGAGCATCGACAGTTGCGCCAATCTGGACCTTTCCAGTGGCGACTGCAGCATCGACGTCTGCACGCGAGGTTGTGTCGTTGATGAATATGAGTGACTCTGACACCGAGGTGCAAGTTCAGGTCCAACTCGACGATCCAAGATCAAATGGCACTGTCGAACCATTTGTCGTCCAAGTCGCGTCGCATCGTTCGGCACAAATCGATCTTGGATCGGATCCTCGGATCCCTAAAACAGTTGGACGGTGGCTGATTGTGCGGTCGTCTGATGGCGCGGCAATTGTTGCCGAGCGATCAATCGGCACCGTTCGCGGCGCGGCTGGTGGAGGGTTTGCATTCACAATGGGTGTCCCCCTCGCTGCGACTACATGGCTCGGCACAGTTGCAGCAACAAGTGAGGTTTCTGCGACGCTCATTTCTGTGGCGAACCCTTCTGGGACGGAAACCGCGACAGTGACGATCTCAGTACACTCCAAACGTTCCGTTGTTGCTAGTGCGGCAGCTACATCGATTCGCATCGCTCCTGGGCAGCGGCTTGTTTTGAATCTGGCCTCAGCGACTGTTGGTAAGACAGATGCTTCGGTTCAAGTGGAATCTGATCGCCCCGTCGTTGTGGGTCAATGGATGACCACAACGACACCGTTCGAGATACAAACGATTTCTGATTTCCCCGTCTTAGGAACAGAGTCGATACCTGTTGATGTCTTCACTTCTGTTCAAACGGTCGCTGAATCCGCATCGGTTCGTTCCGACGACACGGTTGCGCCCGAAACAACGACTACGACAGCAGCAGTGACGACCACCGTTGCGGCTAGTGCGACAACCACCACACGTCGTTAACGATGGAACGGTTACTCATCGCCGCAGCGCTGGTTGGTCTTGCTGTGGTTGTGGCAGTTTTCCTGCAACGCAGAAAGCCAGCGCCACCAGCCGACACGGAATGGAACATCCCGGTTCAACTCGATCGGCGCGACTTCTTGCGTCCCGAGGCGCCATGGCTAGTGGCGGTGTTCACGTCGTCTACCTGTGATGCCTGTTCGGGCGTCTGGTCAAAAGCTGTACATCTCGACGCTGGTTCTGACGGACCGGTCTGCGTTCAGGAGCTTGAGGCTGTTGCCGATGCGGACATACATCGTCGTTACGGGATCGATGCGGTGCCTCTCGTACTTATCGCCGACGCAGACGGCGTGGTGCAACGTCATTTCCTGGGACCAGTAACGGCAACAGACTTATGGGCGGCCGTGGCTGAGGTACGAGTTCCGGGTTCAACACCGGGTCCGTGCGAGACCCACGACTGAGTTAGTTCTCAGCCTCTGCGTCAGCCTCGAGGGCGATGTCAGCGGGAGCAGAGTCCTCGATGCCCTTCGGTGACGTAGGTACAGAAGTTCCGTTGTGTGGATTCGCCGAGGTTGAGCCCGCACGGGCTAACTCAAGTAGGCGCGAAACTTCAGTACCGTCGATCGTTTCGTGTTCGAGGAGTGCACGCGCAACAAGATCGAGGCCATTGCGATTTTCGGTCAGGACCGTGCGGCAACTTTCCTGGGCTTGCCGCAAGATGCGTTCGACTTCTTCGTCGATGACACGAGCGGTGTCATCGGAGTAGTCCCGCGTATGCATGAGGTCCTCGCCAAGGAAAACTTGACCCTGAGAGCCCCATGCCATTGGGCCAACACGAGTGCTCATGCCCCATTCTCGGACCATCTTGCGGGCGAGTTCGGTTGCGCCGACAAGATCGTTATTCGCGCCGGTAGAGACGACATCGAAGACGAGTTGTTCTGCCATGCGCCCGCCCATTCGCACGATCAACATGTCCTGGATGTAGTCCTGTCGGTAAATGTGGCGTTCTTCGATCGGCAACTGCATCGTGACGCCGAGGGCCATGCCTGACGGGATGATTGTCACCTTGTGTAACGGATCGGCAGTGGGTAAGACGGCAGCACAAACGGCGTGACCGGCCTCGTGGTAGGCGATCGCTTCCTTTTCAAGATCGGAAAGCGCCATGGAATCGCGACGCTGGCCCATAAGGATTCGGTCGCGTGCTTCTTCGAAGTTCCGCCGATGAATTTCAGTGGATCCTTCACGTACAGCGAAGAGCGCCGCTTCATTTACGAGGTTGGCAAGATCTGCACCACTCATACCGGGAGTTCCACGCGCTACAAGATCAAGATCGACATCGGCGTCGACACGCTTGTGTCGGATATGCACATCAAGAATCTGGCGACGGTCTTCAAGTTCGGGCAGCGGAACAACGACTTGGCGGTCGAATCGGCCCGGACGAAGCAGCGCGGGATCGAGGATGTCGGGGCGGTTCGTTGCCGCAATCATGACAATCCCGGTTGTGACTTCGAATCCGTCCATCTCGGACAGCATCTGGTTAAGCGTTTGCTCGCGTTCGTCGTGACCGCCGCCTAAGCCGGCACCGCGCTTACGCCCAATCGAATCGATTTCGTCGACGAAGATGATGGCTCGGCCCATCTTTCGGGCGCTGTTGAACAAATCGCGAACGCGACTCGCGCCTACGCCGACGAACATCTCCATAAAATCAGAACCAGTGACGGACAGGAATGGCACTCCGGCCTCGCCTGCGACTGCGCGAGCGATGAGGGTCTTGCCTGTACCCGGAGGCCCAACGAGCAGAATTCCCTTTGGAATACGCGCTCCGATTTCGGCGAATCGCTCGGGGTGTTTGAGGAAATCGATGACTTCGGTGACGTCCTGCTTGACACCTTCGTAACCAGCGACATCAGCAAATGTGGTCGCGGGTCGTTCCGATGAATAGGTCTTTGCCTTGCTCTTCCCGATGGACATGATTCCGCCCATCTGGCCTGAGGCGCGGCGTTGCATCCAAACGAAGAATCCGATGAGTAGTGCTACGGGCAGAAGCAGCGGGATAAGAGTGCTCCAGATGCTGCTCGTCGGCGACGAGTACTCGACACCCTTTTGGGTAAAGAGCGCTTGGTCGGCATCGGTTGGTTTGATTGGCCCAGTTGTAGAGAATTGCGAACCATCGTTAAGCGTTCCGGAGATGTGTCCGTTTGCATTATCGAATGTTGCCTTCTTGACGTCATTTCCGTTGAGGTCATCGATGAACTGTCCGTAGGAAATCTGGGTGCTTGGTGTGGACGAGGCGAGAAATTGCAGCCCGATGGCTCCGGCGATGACCGCCAGCAGCACGAAGATCGTCCAGCGTGGCCATCCGTGGTCGCCCCCGAATCGGTTGCCTTTTCCGTTTTCGCCGGGACCGGACGCGGGAGGGGGAGTGTCGGGACTCATGGCTGGCAGCCTAGAGGCCGGTTAGGGAAATCCCGATCGCGCCCAGAGTCCGCTGAATTATGGGGCGGTGAGATGACCAGCAAGCGATGCGGGCCCACGGCGACGATCAACGAGTGTCCAGCCGTTCGGCACCGTCATCGAATCGGCATGTCGACGACAGACGTCGTAGTTCGCCGGATGGGCCTCGTCGGCGAGGACATCGAGGAAGACGATTTGATCGCCGTAGTTATATTCAAATGTGGCCGTTGCCGGAGAGCCGCACCCCGGTCGGGCGCACGAACGTGACATGTGTGAACGCTATCGCCAGCAACCGTTCAACTTGTGGACCTCTGGCCGGTAGCCTCGCCGCCGTGGCCAAGCCTCGGAACAGTGCAGACAATTTTTCAGAACCGAAACGGCCGGCACCGTCGTCGCGCACGAACGGACCAAATGGAGGGGTGCGAACCCCCAAAGGCAAACTCCCCATCGCTGCCCAGTCTCCAAAACGTTCGCGACGATTTCTCGGTGGTAGCTCTCCGGCAGTTGAGAGTCCTGTTTCGACGACGAATTCGGCTGATGATGCTGGCGACGTAACGGCTGATGCCCTCAGAAAAAAGAAGTATGCCTATGGGGCGGGCGCGCTGATCATCATTTTCCTTGGTGCGCAGCTCGTTTCTTCACTGGTGTACGCGCTCGTGCAGTCACGGACCACATACGACTTCACGACTCCGGCGGGTGTCGGAGCAGCGGTAGGGCAGGCCAGTGGTCAGTTTGCTGCCGGGCAAATGTTCTCAATCGCGGTACCGCCTCCGCTCTGGCTGACGGCGCTTATGCAGATTCCTTTGTGGCTTGGCCTTGGTGGGGCTCCAATTTGGTTCGCCATTAAAAAGGGCAAGGGTGTGGTTGCTGACCTTGGTCTTCGGATGAAGCTCGTTGACGCTCCGATCGGTTTGGCGGTTGGCGTTGCCTGTCAGCTGATCCTGGTGCCACTCGTCTATCTGGCATTGCGACCGATCTTGGGTGTCAAAGATGTCTCCGCGGCAGCGCGTGAACTCACCGATCGAGCGACTGATCCGTTGTCGATTGTTCTGGTGTTCCTGATTGTCGGAATCGGCGCACCAATCGCTGAGGAGATTTACTTCCGTGGCATGGCGCAGCGCATCTTCGGACGCCGCCTCGGTAAATGGGCTGCGATCCTTGCTGCAGCAGCGTTCTTTGCCGCGACACATCTGCAGCCGTTGCAGTTCCCCGCTCTGTTGTTGTTCGGCGTGGTGCTCGGATTTATGGCGTGGCGCAGTGGCCGCCTTGGGCCGTCAATCTGGGCACACGTTGGTTTTAACGTGGTTGCCGCCACCGGTCTTCTTTTTCATATCGGCCCATCGTGAGTCAGGTGACAGGCGAAGGCTTCAGCCGAGTGACACCATGGTCTGGTCATGACTGAGGACGATCTCATTAAACGGCCAGTTCAATCGTTGGCGGAAGTGGATCGAGACGATCCGATCGTCGCTGGCCTCGGTCGCGCCATCGATCCGCCAAGCCGTCCGATGCAGGCGATGCAGGCTATTGGTCGTGCATTTGGATCGTTAGGTCGCTGGGGACCGGAATCGTGGATCACCCTGGCCATCGTTGCCGGATGTGTCCTGTTCACGTTCACGCAATTGAGTCCGAGCGATGTCTTCTCATCATCGACGCCCGCCGGCGGCGATATGGGCGCACACGTATGGGGTCCCGCCTACATGCGCGACCACCTTCTCCCGTCGTTCCGCCTTACCGGTTGGACGCCAGATTGGTATGCCGGCTTCCCTGCGTACCAGTTCTACATGGTGCTTCCTTCGCTTGCGATCGCACTTTTAAGTTTCATCATCCCCTACGGAATCGCGTTCAAACTCATCGCTATTAGCGGTGTGCTCACGTTGCCAATTGCGTGCTGGGCTTTTGCTCGGCTTACGCGGCTGCCATTTCCAGCGCCGCCCCTTTTCGCCGTTGCCGCGACGGCCTTCCTCTTCGATCGGTCGTTCTCAATTTACGGCGGGAATATTGCGTCGACGCTTGCTGGTGAGTTCGCGTTCTCAATTTCTCTGAGTTTCGCTGTGCTTTTTCTCGGCCTTGTTGGGCGAGGACTCGAGACTGGTCGTCAGCGAGTTATCGCCCCCATCGTCCTTGCACTCACTGGACTGTGTCACCTGATTCCCTTCTTGTTCGCTATAGGCGGGGCAATCGTTTGGTTACTTATCTCGCTTGTTCGTAAACCTGGATTCGTTAAGCGAGCGTGGTGGCTCGCATGCACCGGCACTGTCGGCGTTGCACTTGTCGCGTGGTGGCTGGTGCCGTTCTATTTGCAGTCCGGATACATGAACGACATGGGGTGGGAGAAGAAGACCAATTACGTCGACCTTCTTTTCCAACGCAAAATTCTCGATCCGCAGCTCGTCAACTCTCCGCCAATCCAGTGGGTTCTGGTTCTGGCACTGTTGGGTGTCGTGATGTCGGTCGCGTGGAAGCGACGCGGCGGATTATTCCTCGCTCTGCTCGGTTCGCTCACCGCGATCGCTGTTGTTGTTTTGCCGCAGGGGAAATTGTGGAACGCGCGGTTGTTGCCGTTCTGGTTCTTGATTCTGTATCTCCTTGCCGCTTTGGGTATTGCCGAACTTGGTCGAACAATCGCGGCTCTCACTTCACGTGATCCCGACACCCCGAGGCGGTCCGTCACCATCGCGACAGCGGTGATTGCCGCATTGGTGGGGATCACCGTTCTTGCCATGCCGCTTCGGGCGATGCCCGACACGATCGCGTTGGGGCCAGTCAAGGTTGATGTTGGGGGAGTGCGAGCCGACGGTCGTTACCACTGGCTGTTTTTGTCCACCAAAGAGTCGAGCTTTGTGCCGTCATGGGCCCGTTGGAACTTCAGTGGTTATGAAGGAAAGCCCGCGTATCCCGAATACCACGACATCGTTCAGACGATGGATACACTTGGTCAAAGCAATGGTTGCGGTCGAGCAATGTGGGAACACGAAGAACAGCACGACCGTTATGGCACGCCAATGGCGCTCATGCTGCTGCCATTCTGGACCGACGGTTGCATCGGTTCGATGGAAGGTTTGTACTTCGAGGCATCAGCAACAACGCCGTTCCACTTCCTGAATCAGGACGAGTTGTCGTATGGAGCTTCCAATCCGCAGCGAGATCTTCCCTACGTTCCCGGTCCGCCCGACCAGACGCAGTTTGATTTAGGCGTTCAGCATCTTCAGATGCTTGGCGTCAAGTACTACATGGCCATTACCGAACAAATGATTTCTTACGGTCAGAAGAACTCTTCGTTGAAGCAGGTCGCGGCCTCTGGTCCATGGGTTGTCTTCGAAGTCACGGACTCACCGTTGATCGAACCGCTTGACAACAATCCTGCGGTACTCACCGGAGTCGCACCGAAGAAGTGGCTTGGGGCCGTTACGCCTTGGTATCTCGACCCGACTGCATGGAACGTGTGGCCAGCCGCCGGTGGCCCAGATTCTTGGCAACGGATTACTCAGGGTGAGACTCCGACCGCAACGCCGACGACTCCGATGGCAGTTACCAATATCGCGACGGGTACAGACTCACTCTCATTCGATGTCACGCGACCGGGTTCTCCAGTTCTCGTGAAAGTTTCCTACTTCCCGAATTGGGAGATCTCAGGTGCTCAGGGGCCATGGCGAGTGGGACCAAATCTGATGGTGGTCGTTCCTACCTCGAATCATGTGTCGATGCATTTTGGTATGACCACCATCGATTGGTCAGGTTGGCTCATCACGATTCTTGGGTTGGCTGGCCTGGTGCTGTTGTGGCGGGCCGGCCCAATTGCGATGCCCGATGCCAGACCTTGGCGCCGACCTCGTCCAGACCCAGTCGACGGTGTCGATGGCGAAGTCGCGGACAAATCTGAAAGCGATACCGACGCGAAATCGAATACGGACCTGAGCGATGCTGACAAGAACGCTGTCTCGCTACTGTCTGACTCTGTATGAGTCCAAATTCTCGGAGAGTCGAAATTATCGCGGCGGTTTTGGTCGGGGGTGCTGCCGCGACCATCGCGGGTTCGCGGTGGCAGCGGGGACTTTCTTCGGTTCGCTCCGACCTTCGTCGGAGACGAGGGCTTCCTCCTGCACCAGGAATCGTTCGACTGAGCGTCATTGTTCCGGCGTTCAATGAAGAAGCTCAGATTCCCTCAACGATCTCATCACTACGCGATGGATTGGCTTCGTTCGTCTCGCGTTCGGATCTCGAAATCGTTGTCGTCGATGACGGTTCGTTTGACGGGACTGCAACTGCGGCGCGCTCGGCTGGAGCCGACCTCGTTGTGCGTCATGACGTCAACTTGGGAAAAGGTGCAGCGGTGCGGACGGGTGTGCTCGCCGCCACTGGTCGGTCAATCGTTTTCACCGATGCGGATCTGTCCTACTCACCGGAACAGATTCCTGCGTTGGTCGAGTTGCTTGAAGAAGGCTGGGATGTCGTCGTCGGAAGTCGTCGCCATACTGACACCACGACATTGGTCAAGGCTCGACGGTTGCGCGAAGTCGGCGGTCGCGTCATCAATCTTCTAACTCGAGCTGTCCTCTTGGGACGCTATCGAGACACACAATGTGGACTCAAGGGTTTTCGGTCCGATGTCGCACAACTCATTTTTTCTCACACGATGGTCGATGGATTCGCGTTCGATGTTGAGGTCTTTCATCTGATCGAGCGCTACCACCTTTCCTTGACCGAAATTCCGGTGACGATTGAAAATTCCTCACGATCATCGGTTCGGGTCGCTCGTGATGGGCTTCGGCTTCTTCGTGACCTCCTGCGTGTGCGGCGATGGTCGGTCGAGGGCCGCTACGACCTGACCGCCAACGACCTTCTCGAGACTGGGTCTGTGAAGGGCGTCACCACCCCCGAGGTGGTCGACCCTCTCAACTAAGGTCGCACCCCATGGCCCCCCACGATGCTGTCGCCATGGATGCCATTTTCAAGGCGTACGACATTCGCGGCACTGTTCCCGACCAACTCGATGCTGCTCTCATGGAGCGCATTGGCGCAGCGTTTGCCCGTTTCGCAGCAGACACGACGGGGGCGAGTTCAATCCTGATCGCCCACGACATGCGCCCATCAGGACCTGAGTTTGCTGAGGTATTCGCTCGAGGAGCGACGAGTCAAGGCGTCGATGTCGTGCATCTCGGTTTGGCTTCAACCGACCTTCTCTTTTTTGCTGCTGGTCGCTTTGACATGCCCGGAGCGATGCTCACCGCCTCACATAATCCGGCGCAGTACAACGGCGTGAAGTTGTGCCTTGCTGGGGCGAAGCCCATTGGTGCCGAGACGGGCCTTTTCGACATTCGTGACATGACTGTGGATGGACTCAACCCTGTCGAAAAGCGGGGAAGCGTTTCTTCACGTAACGACGCGCTGAGCATCTTCGTTACGCATGTCCACTCATTCATCGATCCAAATGTCTTGCGTCCGCTGAGCGTGGTGGCTGACACCGCAAACGGTATGGGTGGGCTTACTGCTCCTGCGGTGTTTGCTGAGCTCCCATTCACACTCGATGTTCTTTACGGCGAACTCGACGGAACATTTCCAAATCATCCCGCCGATCCGATTCAGCCCGAGAATCTGCGTGATCTGCAGGCTCGCGTTCTTGCGACAGGCGCCGATGTCGGTTTGGCATTCGACGGCGATGCCGATCGTGTCTTCCTGGTCGATGATGCCGGGGAGCTGGTCTCCGGTTCTCTTACCACTGCGATCGTTGCCGATTCGATGCTTACAAAGCATCCAGGTGAAATTGTTCTTCACAACCTGATCTGCTCAAAGGCCGTGCCAGAAGTGATCGTCGAACGCGGCGGCACTCCGGTTCGCACGCGAGTCGGCCATTCGTACATCAAGCAGGTGATGGCCGAGACCGGGGCCTGTTTTGGTGGAGAGCACTCTGGGCACTACTACTTCCGCGATAACTATCGAGCTGATTCCGGCATCATCGCTGCGATGGCAGTGCTTGAAGTCATGTGCGCTTCTGGCCAGAAGCTTTCTGAACTTCGCAAACCATTCGAGCGTTACGCCGCATCAGGCGAACTCAATACTGAAGTGCCCGATCCACTGGCAGTCATTGAATTTGTCGCCGAGCGATTTGCTTCTGCCGAACAAGACCGTCTCGATGGATTGACGATTGACCTCACGACAGGAGCCGCTGCGAATCCTGACGATCCGTGGTGGTTCAATCTGCGTCCTTCGAATACTGAACCACTTCTTCGCCTCAACCTTGAGGCGTCCGACGAGGCAGCTTGTGCTCGCCACGTTGCCGAGATCCGTGCCCTCATTGCTGAAGCGGCCGGCTGAATGAGCCAAGGAGCTCCTATGTCACTTGATCCTCAACTCCTCGAAATTCTGGCCTGTCCTCAGGACAAGGGCCCGTTGCTGTACTTCGCCGACGACAATCTTCTTTACAACCCTCGTCTACATCGCGGATATGAAGTTCGAAATGACATTCCGATCATGCTCATCGACGAAGCACGTGTTGTCGATGACGCTGAACATGAGCGATTGATGGCGAAAGCATCAGCGAATTTCATCAAACCAACCTTTGAGGTCTGAGGAGTGATCCTCGACACCTTCGGGATGTTCGACGCAGCTGCTGCATTTCCCGAACAGCTTGCGCGGGCGCTTGACGTGTCGCGACTCGCCTTGGAAAAGGCCTCGCTTCCCGCACACGACGACATCGCAAACATTGTCTTGTTGGGAGCCGGAGCCGCTGGACAGGCTGGCGCAATCGTGCTCGAAGCCGTCGGTCCAACTATTTCTGTTCCCATTGTCGTGCATCGTGGCTACGGGGTCCCCAACTTCGTCGATGCATCGACTCTTGTGATTGCACTTTCATTCGATGGCGACACCACCGAAACCTGTGAAGCAGCGCAGGATGCACTTGCCGATGGGGCGTCGGTTGTCTGCGTTAGCGGGGGAGGAACGCTCCAAGGGTGGGCGACCTCAAAGGGTCTTGTTCACTTGCCGGTTATGTCCGATGTCCCGGTTGAGCGGGCAGCACTCGGTGCGCTTTCCGTTCCTGTCCTGCTACTCCTTGAGCGACTCGGCTTGTATCCGGGCGCCGAGGCGTGGATCGAGCTCGCGATTTCCCAGACCACAGTGCGACGAAATGAACTCATCGCTGAGGACAACATTGCGCGGCGTCTCGCTCGCCGTTTAGGCCGAACATTTCCGATTATCTACGGCGGTAATGGCCCGGGAGGAGTTGCGGCTGATTGCTGGAAGTCACAATTCAATCTGAACGCGAAAGTCGCAGCATTCTCGAATCAGGTTCCTGAACTCACCCATGACGAGATCGCCGGTTGGGGTCAAGACGGCGATGTCACCCGTCAGGTCTTCCAAGTCTTTCTGCTCCGCCATGATTTCGAACACCCGCAAGTTGCTAGCCGCCTTGTCGAGGTTGAAGAAGTACTCGTTGAGGTCGTCGGCGCGGTGCATGTTGTGAATGCCGCAGGCGAGGGACTCTTGGCGCAGATCTTCGACCTTGAACTCCTTGGACAATTTGTTTCCCTCCACGCTTCGATCGAACAGGGTGTGGACCCTGGCCCAGCTCCGGTCGTGGAAGAGATTGCGTCACGCGTCGGAGACGTCTGAGCCGTCTAGACTCTCACCAGGCTGAACGCAGGGTCAGAGGGCCACAGCCTCACAAACGGTTGTTTCTGTGCTGATCTCCTTTCGGAGGTTCGTCTGCGACCGATATTTCCCTCTTGAATGACCCCCTAACCGGATCCCCCGGACCGCACAGAAAGTGCTGCATATGACTCTGACCGTTGACCGTTCTGATTCCGGCATTGATTACAAAGTTGCCGATCTCACCCTTGCGGGCTTTGGCCGCAAGGAGATCCAACTCGCCGAGCACGAAATGCCTGGTCTGATGTCCCTGCGCGCTGAGTTCGCCGATAGCCAACCCCTTGCTGGTGCGCGCATTGCTGGCTCGCTTCATATGACGATCCAGACCGCAGTTCTTATCGAAACGCTCACGTGCCTCGGCGCCGATGTTCGCTGGGTCAGCTGCAATATCTTTTCGACGCAAGACCACGCGGCGGCTGCGACCGTTGTTGGCCCGAACGGGACCCTTGAACGACCAACCGGTGTCCCGGTTTTTGCTTGGAAGGGCGAAACGCTCGAGGAGTACTGGTGGTGCACCGAGCAGATCCTTCGCTGGCCTGATGGCGGCGGCCCGAACATGATTCTCGACGACGGCGGCGACGCCACGCTTCTCGTGCACAAGGGCGTGGAATACGAGCGCACCGGAATCGTCCCCGATACCACCGAAGAAGATTCGGAAGAATGGGCGATTGTCCTTGACGTACTCCGTCGAACCGTGGCCAATGAGCCTGAGCTTTGGCACGGAGTCGCTGCCGATATCAAGGGTGTTACTGAAGAGACCACCACGGGCGTGCATCGTCTCTATCAAATGCAAGAAGCAGGGCAACTTCTGTTCCCTGCCATCAATGTGAATGACTCTGTTACCAAGTCGAAGTTCGACAATCTTTACGGGTGTCGTCATAGCCTCATCGACGGCCTCAACCGTGCGACCGATGTCATGATCGGCGGCAAGGTTGCTCTCGTCTGTGGTTACGGCGATGTTGGCAAGGGTTGCGCCGCTTCACTGCGTGGTCAAGGCGCTCGCGTCATCATCACCGAAATCGATCCGATCTGTGCGTTGCAGGCAGCGATGGAGGGCTACCAGGTAGCGCGCCTCGAAGATGTTCTCGACACGGTTGACATCTACGTAACTGCTACCGGCAACTTCAACATCATCACCGCCGAGCACATGGCCAAGATGAAGCATCAAGCCATCGTGAGCAACATTGGCCATTTCGATAACGAAATCGACATGGCTGGCCTCAAGAAGATGAGCGACGTGCAACGAGTGAACATCAAGCCCCAGGTCGACGAATATGTCTTCCCCGACGGTCACTCAGTGATCGTGCTTGCCGAGGGTCGACTCATGAACCTTGGCTGTGCAACTGGCCACCCGAGTTTTGTGATGTCGAACAGTTTCTCGAATCAGGTCATCGCTCAGATCGAACTCTACGGACATACCGATTTCTATGAAAAGCAGGTGTACACGCTACCGAAGCATCTCGATGAGAAGGTGGCAATGCTCCACCTCGATGCATTGGGTGTGAAGCTCACCAAGCTCACCGAAGAGCAGGCGTCGTACCTCGGCCTTCCGGTCACGGGGCCGTTCAAGTCTGATCACTACCGGTACTGATACCGTCCGACCCGTCCGCGGCCGTCTTGGTCTCGGACGGGTCACGGTTATTGGCCCAATGGTTCTTGGGGGTTGTCATGGAGCAGTTGTCGGGCAAGGTCGTGGTGGTCACTGGTGCGGCGAGCGGAATTGGTCTCGCACTCGTAAAGCGATTCGGTGCCGAGGGCATGAAGGTTGTCATGGCCGATATCGAAGTGCCGGCGTTAGAGGCAGCGTCTGCTTCACTTCCAGCATCAATTGAACGCGTGACTGTCGCGTGCGATGTTTCCGATGGCGATCAGATCGAGGCACTGCGTCGATCTGCGATCGAGGCCTTTGGCGCCGTGCACGTTGTTTGTAATAACGCTGGCGTTGGTGGCGGCGGGTCAATGGCCGACATCAACATCGCAGACTGGAAGTGGGTCATCGATGTTGACCTCTGGAGCGTCATTCATGGCGTTCGCGTTTTCCTTCCGGGATTGCTTGAACAGGGCGAAGGCCACATCGTGAATACGGCGTCGGTCGCTGGTTTGTTCTCGGCGCCATTCATGGGGCCGTACAACATCGCGAAATACGGCGTGGTCGCGCTTTCCGAGACCTTGTGCAGTGAATTAGCGATGCAGCAGTCAGAGGTTGGTGTCTCGGTGCTGTGTCCCTCGTGGGTCAAGACAAGGATCGCAAGCTCGGCTCGGAACAAGCCCGGAGTCAGCTCCGAAGAAGTCGACATGATCTCGGAACTCGCAGGACCAATGATCGACGCCGGCATGAATCCGGACCTTGTTGCCGACGCTGTGATCGATGCAGTGAAGTCGAAGAAGTTCTGGATCACCACCCATGACGACACGCCGGCGGCTGTCACCTTGCGGACACGTTCCATCATCGACGGAACGAATCCTCCGCAACTGATGCACTGAGCGGCAACTACTTACATAGTTCCCTCCTTTGCTGAAAGTTCCGGGGACCCATGTCGTCTTTTGGAGTGCTCGGTAGTTTTCCGCCGTGCTCCAGCGATGGCGTGGTTACGTCGATGACTTCCTCGAACAATGGTTTCCAACGTTGTGCGTGCGCTGTGGTGCCCTCGGCGGTTCACCGTGTTCGGTCTGTACCGATCAGTTCGTTGGCGCTGCACCAATCCCTGAAATTCCGCCGCTCAAACGAGTTGCTGCGCTCCTTCGATACGACGAAATCTCTCGCCCGTTTATCGCTGATCTGAAATATCACGGCGGATGGAGTGTGGCCCGGCGACTCGCTCCGGCGCTGTCGTTCTTGCTCGACGATGCCATTGATGCCCAACATCGCGACCTAGTCCTGACATGGGCTCCGACCATTCCCGAGCGAGCTCGACGTCGAGGCTTCGATCAGGCGGAGGTGCTCGCGAGGGAACTGGCCCATCGGTCTGGTCAACCTGTCCGCCGGCTGCTCCGCCGGCTGCCTGGCGAGCATCAGACGGGCCGAAACCGCTCTGAGAGGGCTCAGGGGGTCCATTTCACTGCTGTGGGCCCTGTTCCAGACGTTGTTGTGGTTCTCGACGACGTCGTGACGACCGGATCCACACTGGCGGCAGCGGCCACGGTTCTGTGCGAAGCGGGCGCGCGCTCCGTTTTTGGACTGGCGTTGGCGGCAACCCCTGACTGGTCACAGATGTGAGTCGGCGCCGGGAGCGGGGGGTCTCACCAACTGTTCACCCTCGTCTTGCCGTGACCTCAGGATGGCCTCGGTAGACTTGCCGTTCTCATGGGCATCCTCGACAAGATTCTGCGCGCCGGCGAAGGCAAGAAGGTACGGGCTATCGAAGGCCTCGTGCCTGAGATCAATGCCCTCGAACCCGAAATCGAACGACTGTCCGATGAAGCACTCGCTCATCGGACCATTGAGTTTCGTGAGCAATTAGCCAATGGTGCTGATCTCGAGGACATCCTTGTCGAGGCGTTTGCTGTTGTCCGCGAGGCAGCTCGCCGCGAGATTGGCCAGCGTCACTACGACGTCCAGATGATGGGCGGCGCAGCACTGCATTTCGGATGGGTCGCAGAAATGAAGACGGGTGAAGGCAAGACCCTCGTCTCGACCCTTCCGGTGTATCTCAATGCGCTCGCCGGCAACGGTGTCCACATCGTCACAGTGAACGATTACTTGGCCACTCGAGATTCCGACTGGATGGGGCGCGTTCATCGCCGCCTTGGAATGTCGGTTGGTCTGGTCATCCCCGGAATGAACGACCCGGTAGTGAAGCGTGCGCAATATGCGTGCGATATCACCTACGGAACGAACAACGAATTCGGATTCGATTATCTACGCGACAACATGGCGATGAGCCGTGCTGAACAGGTACAACGCGGTCGTTCCTATTGCATCGTCGATGAAATCGACTCGATCCTTATCGACGAAGCGCGTACTCCGTTAATCATCTCGGGCCGGATCGCCGATGCAGCAAAGATTTACTACCAGTTCGCCTCAATCGTGCGAGGCCTTAAGCGTGACGTTCATTACGACGTCGATGAAGAGAAGCGCACCGTTGCGCCCACCGATGAAGGTGTCGAGGCCGTTGAGCGTGCCCTCGGAGTCGACAACATGTACGACGAGGTTTCTCAGAACCTCGTGCACCAGTTGCAGGCCGCACTTCGGGCCAAAGAATTGTTCAAGCGCGACAAGGACTACGTGGTCCAGCATGGCCAGGTAAAAATTGTTGACGAGTTCACCGGCCGCATCCTCGATGGTCGTCGTTGGTCTGAAGGTCTGCATCAGGCTGTTGAGGCCAAAGAGGGCGTGAAGATCGAGGAAGAGAATCAAACACTCGCCACGATCACCTTGCAGAATTACTTCCGCATGTACGAGAAACTTGCGGGAATGACCGGTACGGCCGAAACCGAAGCGTCAGAATTTCTCTCCACCTACAACCTTCACGTCGTTCCGATTCCGACACATCGGCCGATGGTGCGGCTCGACAAGGGTGACCTCATCTACAAGAGCGAGGACGCCAAGTTCAATGCGGTGGTCGATGACATCGCGGCACGCAGCGAAGCCGGTCAACCGGTGCTCGTCGGAACAATCTCGGTTGAAAAGTCAGAAACCCTTTCTCGCTATCTCAATAAGCGTGGGGTCGCACACGAAATCCTGAACGCCAAACTGCATTTCCGTGAAGCCGATATCGTCGCTCAGGCTGGGCGACTCGGTGCGGTGACGGTGGCCACCAACATGGCGGGACGTGGCGTTGACATCCTTCTTGGTGGAAACGCAGAAGGTCTCGCGGCACGCGATCTCGCGGCTGAAGGACTCGACCCTGAAACCGACGAGGGTCAAGCTCGCCTCGCGGAACTCTTTGCGCTCCACGAGCCGGAATGTCGCGAAGGTGGCGAAAAGGTTCGCGAGCTTGGCGGTCTTTACGTGTTGGGCACTGAGCGTCATGAAAGTCGACGAATCGACAATCAGCTTCGTGGCCGTTCTGGCCGTCAGGGCGACCCTGGCGAAAGTCGCTTCTATCTGTCGCTTGAAGACGATCTCATGCGATTGTTCGCGACCGGTGCCATGAACTGGGTCATGGGCAAGACCCTCGACGACGACGTACCGATCGAAGCCAAGATGGTGAGCAAGGCCATTGAGCGGGCGCAGAACACCGTTGAACAGCGAAACGCTGAAATACGTAAAGACGTCCTCAAGTACGACGAGGTCATGAACGAGCAGCGCAAGGTCATCTACCGACGCCGCGACCAAATTCTCGACAATGCCGACCTTCGTGACGAAGCCATGGGCTATCTCGCCGAGGCGATCGACACAACGATCTCCACCTTCTGTGTGAGCGATGAAGCAGGCGAGTGGGACCTTCACGGCCTGCATTCCGAAGTCGCAGCGATGTGGCCTACCGAACTCAGTGAAGAACATCTGCACGAGGCGCTGACGACCGATGATCTCTACGAAATGATCATGGGCGAAGCGACTGTGTATTACGAGCGTCGCGAAGCCGAATTCGGTGACGACACCATGCGTGAAGTTGAACGCCAGGTGATGCTGCGAATCATTGATCAGAAGTGGCGCGAACACCTTTACGAGATGGACTACCTGCAAGAAGGCATCAACCTTCGTGCGATGGGTCAGAAAGATCCTCTCGTGGAATGGCAACGTGAGGGTTACGAGATGTTCGGCTCGATGATGGCGGCCGTTGCGACCGACTTCGTTACCTATGTCATGCACGCTCAGGTAACGGTGACCGAGCAGAGCTCCGAACCGCAGGTGTCGAATCTGCAGTACACGGCACCCGTCGACCCCAGCGAGGCCCCGAGCGGCATGCAAGCCGCAGCGCGGGCTCAGGCGACTGCTGAAGGTCTCGATGTCCCTGCTGAAGCAATGGAAGAGTTCAGCAACGAACCCGTCGTGAAAAGTGAATGGGACAAGACCCCCCGGAATTCCCCATGCCCCTGCGGATCGGGCAAGAAGTTCAAACTCTGCCACGGCGCATGAGGGATTTCTCCGACGATCTCGCCGACCTTCGTCGCCGGATTGACGAAGCACGGGTCTATTTACGCATTGAGGAACTCCTCATTGCCCGTCCACAACTTGAGACGGAAGCAAGTCGCCCCGATCTCTGGGACGATCCCGACCTCGCACGAAAGATCAACGGCGAACTCTCCGCCTGTACCGAGGATCTTGATCTCTATAAAAAATTGACGTCACGGCTTGAGGATGCGGAGATCTTGCATGAGCTGAGTCGTGAAGAAGGTGACGAGGCGGTTGAAACCGAAGTCGAAGTAGCCATGGCTGCCTTGGCGTCCGATCTCGGCGAATTAGAACTGCGCGCGCTCTTCACCGGCGAATACGACGACACCAATGCAATCTGCGAAATTCAGTCGGGTGAAGGTGGTGCCGATGCACAGGACTGGGCGAACATGCTTTTGCGCATGTTCCTTCGCTGGGCCGAAAAACGCGGCTTCGATGTCGAACTCGATGAAGTCTCTGCCGGTAACGAAGCAGGAATCTCCTCGGCAACGTTTCTGGTCAATGGTCGCCATGCTTACGGTCGATTGCGTTCGGAACATGGCGTGCACCGTTTGGTTCGCATTTCGCCATTCAATGCACAGGGCAAACGCCAAACTGCGTTTGCTGCATTAAAGGTCACACCCTTCCTCGAAGATGTGCCCGACATTGAGGTCGACGAAAAGGACCTGCGCATCGATACGTACCGTTCCTCGGGCGCTGGCGGTCAGCACGTCAATGTGACCGATTCGGCGGTGCGTATTACCCATCTACCAACCGGAATCGTGACGTCGTGCCAGAACGAGCGCAGCCAGCATCAGAATAAGGACCGCGCCATGCAGATCCTTCGGGCGAAATTGGCAGAACGCCAGCGCGAAGAACGACTTGCGGAACTTTCGAATATCCGTGGTGAACAGCGATCCGTGGGCTTCGGTAGTCAGATCCGTTCCTATGTGATTCAGCCCTATCAAATGGTCAAGGACCTTCGCTCGGGCTACGAAGTCGGCAATGTCGACGCAGTCTTCGATGGTGACCTCGATGGTTTCATGGAGGCGTACCTTCAGTGGGAACGCAGTGGGGCCGATACCGCTGGCGAATAAGGCCTAAGCAAGGGCCACGAGTTCAAGCGACTCGGCCGAGAAGTAATCAAGTTGGCCATCGGGCATGAGCAAGATCCGATCGGGCGCAAGAGCTTCCACGAATTCAACGTCATGACTCACAATGACCATCGTTCCAGGCCACGCCGCGAGTGCTGCTCCAGTCGCCGATCGCGACATGGGGTCAAGGTTGTTCGTCGGTTCATCGAGCAGTAGCAGATTGTGATTTCCGGCGACGAGCTGAGCGAGTGCGAGTTTGGTTTTCTCTCCGCCGGACAACGTTCCCGCATCCTGAAAAACTTTCTCTCCGCTGAGACCAAACATTCCGAGCAATGAGCGGACTCCTTCATCGCCGAGTTCGGAATCTCTGCGCATATGTTCGATCATGGAGACGCCGGAATCGATGCCCTCGTGTTCTTGCGCGTAGTACCCGGCAGAGACGTTGAGGCCGAATTCGAACTCCCCGAGGTCGGGCTCTGACTTCTCCGCCAGGATTTTCAACAAACTGGTCTTGCCAGCGCCATTGAGGCCCATAACCAGTAGTCGTTCACCGCGGCCGACATCAAAGGAGACATCGGCAAAGACATCGTTCGATCCGTAACTCTTCCATAGGCCCGATGCGGTGAGAACCGTTCTGCCGCAACTCGCTGGTGGAGGGAAACGAAGTTCGATCGTTCGACGCGCCGCTGGCCCTTCGACTTTGTTCGAACGAATTCGTTCGGCACGGTTATCAAGGTTCTTTGCGACACGAGCGCGTTTCGCGGTCTGTCCGCGCATTGAGTCGGCAAGAGTTGAGAGGCGCTTGATCTCATTTTGTTGGCGTTCGGCCATCTTGCTGAGTCGCTCCTCGTCAAGTTCTCGCGACACGAGGTATTGGCTGTAGGTGCCGCGATATTCAACGATTTCGCCAGTTGCTTCTTCGGCTTCGCGGTCGAGGTGAATGACGCGAGTGATCGCTTCGTCGAGGAGGTCGAGGTCGTGGCTAATCACGAGAAGGGCGCCGCGGTACGAGCGAAGAAAGGTGAGGAGCCAGTCACGGGCATCGGCATCTAGATGGTTCGTCGGTTCGTCGAGAAGGAGAAGGTCGCTGCCCGCGAAAAGGATGCGCGAGAGTTCAAGGCGACGCCGTTCGCCTCCGGAGAGAGCCCCGATCGGTAGCTCTAAGCGGTCGGAGCGAAGACCGAGACCATCGACAAGCTTGCGGGCCTCGGACTCAGCGGCGTAGCCGCCATCGATCTCAAATCGCTCCTGAGCGTTGGTGAATCGAGTGATGTTCTGCTCGGAAGGGTCGTCTTCCATCGCTTGGCGAAGGGTCTCAAGTCGTCTGGCTGCGGCGTCGAGGCCACGGCCGGACAGCACGTGGGTAATGGCGAGCGTTTCGGGATCCACGGCATCCTGGCGAGGATCCTGAGAGAGGTAGCCCGTGCCTCCCGACCGCTCGACGGTTCCGCGTTTTGGGTCGTTATCGCCGCCAAGAACACGGAAAAGGGTGGTCTTGCCGGCACCATTTCTCCCTACCAAACCGACTTTGTCCCCGGCCTGAACCTGGAAGGTGGTTCCATCGACGATGGTCTTCCCCCCGATCTCGACAACGAGGTTTCGGACGTTAAGCACCGATCAAGTCAAGCACTCCTGCGGGGGTCTCCCGACATCGGTGTCTTTGCGGGCATGGTTGGATGGCGTGATTACCGCCGAGGTGATGGCCAAGCACTGCGGAAAATGGCTACCGGGTCACCCTTACGGCGGAGAGATTCAACGTGAATGAGGAGTTCTTGATCAACGCCGGCGAGTCCCAATGCTTCGGTGTCAACGCCACCACCACCGTTGGTGAGTGCTTGTGCAAGATCAGCGCGACCGGCGGCCATGAGTTGATGTTCCAGTTCGAGTTCATCGACGAAGAACTGCGCTCGCTCACTAGGCGAAAGCGGATCCCAACCTGCGATGTAGGTCATGTTTGGATCGGTGCGGAACCACCTGATTTCGTCGGCGCTCACGATCCAGAGAATGCCTGCTGGTTTGCGGCTTGAGAGCGAGCGTTCGGGGCCGAGATGACTGACCATGTCGTCTTCGGCGACAACCTCAATGCCGGAACGCTCGAGTTGCAGACGGAGAGCATCGCCGTAGTCGCCGCGGACTGATCCTGTGGTGACCACGAGCAGGGGACCCGAACCGTCGAGTGCCCGAAGCGTTGGCTCTAAGAATCCGTTGAGGACAATGCCGGTCGAGGGGCTTGGGGGTTCGGCAGACGCGTTTGCGTCAAGAACGGGGCGCGTCGCCATGAGGGTGACGATCGTTGCTATTGCTGCAAGTAGACCTAGGGCGAAGCGGCGGACACCTCGCGACTGGACGACGTGCATGAGCGAAGACCAAAGCGACCAAGCGATCGAGAGCCACCAGAGAAGCGCCAGTACCCACCACCAGCGCACAACCCAGTCGAAGACCGGGCCGATGACTCGTGATGTAGCTATGACTCCGCCGAGACTTGCGGCGACAGCGATCGTTTGAAGGCGAAGTGCCGCAAACGATCGCGTTCGCCATGCGATCCAAGCGGAACCAGCCATCGCTAGGAGGGGAAGGAGAAATCCGATGACTCCAGAACCAAGGAGCGCGCCGTCAGCTCCAGTTAGTTCGGTACGTCCGAGCCAAGGAGCAGCGGGGAATCGAAGTTGGTCGGCAGCAACATGAAGTCCGCTACTCAGCCCTGCGGGACTATCTCCGGGGGAGAGGAAGTAATGCGTGAGCGCACCAAGGTTCCCCGTCCCTGCCACCTGATCGACAACGACGGGCAGCCAACACCCAAAGAGAACGACGAACGAAATGCCGAGAATGAAGCGTCGTTGGGTGCGACCCGATGGAAGGAGGGAGTGAAAGGAGTTACGCCTCCAAGCGAGAAGCGAGATGGCTACTGCAATCATTGTGAGTATTGGGAGATAACCAATATGACTCTGCAGTTCGTAGGACGCGACGAAGAGCAGAGGTGGCCACATCCATGCGTCGCCTTCAACGACAGACCAGGCCAATAAGGCAATGAGTACGAGTGGAAGGAGCGTGGTGAATGGATTCCACGGATTACGAATCATCGCGGGCCCCATTGCGTGCAGGAGCACAGCAGTTGCCGCCATGGTGCACGAGACGAGAGCGAGCCGACCTCTGCGCCATGCCACCAGACTCATTGCAGCGATCGTGAGTGCATTCAGCGTTGCTGCCGCGGTGAGGAGCGCTTCGGGTTTATCGCCGAAGAGGTGATACGGAATAGCGAGGAGCCAATACAGAAGCGGCCCGGGATGGTTCCAGCCGAATCGTGAGTACGGGCCGACTAGGGGTGTGTGACGTCCAACGTCTTCGACGCGCAGGTTGAGGACTGCCCAATCACCGCTTGGTCGCCAGACAAGATCAAGTGCTGCACGACCAGCATCGATGATCGGCCACATCACCAACGCGGTGAGAAAAATCGCTACGACGATGCACGCGACATTCCAAGGGTCTCGCCACCATCGCTCGTTCCTACGGGTATCAGGACCGATGGTCGTCGAGTCAGACGATTGCAACGTCAGGTTCAGACGTCGTCGGGGTCGTACTCGCCACGCTCGTAACGGCGGCGTCGGCTGATCTGGTTGGCAAAGGCAACGATGCAGATCACGGCAAGGATGGCGAAGATCGCGACAAGGATCATGCACAGAGCCTAGGCGGAACGGGACGGGAAGGAGGATCGATCGGAGATCAGGGCCGCAAGGATCGACCGATAATTTCTTTCATGATTTCGGTAGTGCCGCCGTAAATGGTTTGAATCCGGGCATCTATATATGCCCGAGCAATCGGGTACTCGAGCATGTAGCCGTAGCCGCCATGAAGTTGGACGCATGAGTCGACGACACGCTTTTGAAGTTCGGTTGTCCACCACTTCGCCATCGCCGCCTCTTCGACGGTGAGCTCGTTGGCATTGAGTGCCTCGATGCATCGATCCTGAAACACCTCAGCGATTTCGACCTCAGTGGCAATTTCGGCGAGCACGAAGCGCGAATTCTGGAACGTGGCGATTGGCTGCCCAAATGCAGTGCGGTCGTGCGTGTACGCCAGCGTCCAGCGGAGAGCCTGACGGGCAGCCGCGACCGCACTGATGGCGATTGAAAGTCGCTCCTGCGGAAGGTTGTCGACAAGATGGGCAAAGCCCATTCCTTCAGTACCGAGCAGGTTGGCGGCAGGTACACGAGCATCAGTGAAGAACAGTTCCGCTGTGTCCTGCGCGTGTAGGCCAACTTTTTCGAGATTGCGGCCGCGTTCGAATCCGGGCGTGTCTCGCTCGATGACGATCAAGCTCATTCCCTTATGACGCTCTTTGGGGTCTGTCTTCACGGCGACGATGACAAGATCGGCATTGATGCCGTTGGTGATGAATGTCTTTGCTCCATTGACGACATAGTGATCACCGTCACGGATTGCCGACGTGGACATTGAGGCAAGGTCGGAACCAATTCCAGGTTCGGTCATCGCAATTGCAGTGATGAGTTCACCGGAACAGATTCCGGGGAGCCAGCGCTGTTTTTGATCCTCTGTCGTGAGTGAAAGGAAGTACGGAAGACAGACATCGTTATGAAGGGTGATTCCAAGACCCGATGGAGCGAAACCGGAATACGCGAACTCTTCATTGATGATGGTGTTGTACCGAAAGTCTTCGACACCTCCGCCGCCAAATTGCTCGGGTGCGTCGATTCCGAGAAAGCCGGCGCTGCCTGCAGCGGTGAATAACGTCCGATCGACGATGCCCTCGTGGTCCCAACGTTCGAAATTGGGAGCCACTTCTCGTTCGATGAAGGTACGAACCGATTGGCGAAACAGGTCGTGTTCTTCGGTGAAAATGGTTCTGCGCATGCACCGATCGTAGGGGACCAGTGCTACTTCGTAAGGCTTGGATCCGACGAACAGAACTTCGGTGCGGGTATGGTGCAAAGCGAACACGGGAGTCCGGGAGGCCGGGCTGAGAGGGAAGAGCCGATCTCTTCCGACCGTTGCACCTGATCCGGGTCATGCCGGCGAAGGAAGTTTTCGGTTCACGCTGGTTTGTGCTCGTTCGTGTCGTCCTGCCTTAGGTGTTCGACATGTCGAATCAGAATGAAGTCTCGTCACGTGCGGCGATCATCGTGATGGGTGGAGTGGCGCCTGACCTGGGGTTGGCCACAGCGCTCGACAGAAACGACGTAATCGTGATCGCAGCCGACTCGGGAGCGGTTCATGCCCAGTCTGCGGGTCTTTCCATCGATATTGCTGTTGGGGATTTCGATTCGATCCCTCCCTTGCTCCTGCAGGAACTTGAGCGTGCAGGTGTGAGGGTCGAACGCCACCCTGTCGCGAAGGATGCCACTGATCTCGAACTCGCAATAGAGGTTGCGATACGGGAAGGGGCTGACGTCATTACGGTCGTGGGTGGACACGGCGGACGAGTTGATCAGTCGTTTGCGAATGCCTTCGTCATCGCTTCGCCGGCGTACGCGCATATTTCGATGCACGCCATTCTCGATTCTGCTTTGGTTTCGGTTGTACATGGCGGGGGAGGCGTTACCTTTGTCGGGGCGCCTGGTGATGTCGTCACAATCCTTCCTCTGCACGGTGATGCGACAGGCTTGCGCACGGTAGGGCTGGAGTATCCACTCCGAGGCGAAACGTTGACTGCGGGCACGACGCGCGGTGTCAGCAATGTCCTGCTCGACCGTGAGGCAACTGTTTCGCTCGAGTCGGGCACCGTGCTTGTAGTGCGTCCTGGTCCTGAACTTTTTGTCAAAGAAATCGGAGAATCGAAATGAAGCGGTGGTTTGCTGTTGCTGCTCTTGCGCTTGTTGTACTCGCTGGGGCCTGTGGATCTTCAGGTTCGTCATCGAAACCGGCCGCAACTATTGCGCCCGTTCTCGTGAACGGCGCCCTCCCTCGTTTCGATACTCCCGTGACATTGCGGGTCATGACCCATGATTCGTTCGCGGTTACTCAATCCGTGCTTGACGAGTTTGAAGCGGCCACGAATGTGAAGGTTGAATTGATCGCCTCAGGCGATGCGGTGGCAATGACCAACGCCGCGATCCTCACCGCGGGCAACCCCGTGGCAGATGTGATTTTTGGATTCGACGAAAATCTTTTGGGTTCCGTTCTTGAGAGCAACCTTCTTCAGGCGTACACGCCACAGCGCTTGAGCACCGTTGATAAGTCCTATGTGCTTGATGCTTCGGGCATGGCGACCCCCATCGATCACGGCGATGTCTGCGTGAACTTTGATCGAGCTGCTTTCACAAATTCTGCAAACCAGATACCGACGTCATTCGATGGACTGATCCAGTCTCCCGTGACGAACAAGTTTGTGGTCGAAGATCCTTCAACATCGACCCCAGGGCTTGCGTTCATGCTTGCGACGATCGCCAAATTTGGCGGTGGCGACGACACTTCTGCGAATGCCAAGTGGCTCTCGTACTGGAAGCAGCTGAAGGCGAACGGTGTAAGCGTTGTAGATAGTTGGGAAACCGCCTACTACGGGAGTTTCTCTGGTGGCAGCGGTAAGGGCGATCATCCACTTGTTGTGAGTTACGCCTCGAGTCCTCCTGCGGAGGTTGCAGATACGTCGTTAGCGGCGGACGAATCTCCGACCGGTGTGATCACTGAGACCTGCTACCAGCAAACAGAATTCGCGGGAATACTCAGGGGCGCAGCAAACCCTCGAGCGGCGGCAACCTTTCTCGAATTCATGCTTGGCGGTTCGTTTCAAGCAGATGTTCCCGGACAAATGTACGTGTATCCCGTAGTGATGGGTACGCCTCTCCCTGACACATTCGCCAAGTACACCGCTCCGGTTACGAATCCCCTGACGCTGCCATACACAGATGTCGCCGCTCATCGTGACCGCTGGATCGCTCAATGGTCGGCGCTCTTCCGTTGATGGTTTCTGCCTCACAGTCTCGAGGTAGCAAACGCCGAAGCGCGTTGTGGCGACTCCTTGCGGCGGCTCCGCCCCTCGTCTTCCTAGGGGTGTTCTTCGCGTGGCCTGTTTCGGCGATCCTGCTTCGCGGATTGCGTCCGCATGGGTCGTGGAATTTCGCCGTATTTGGGGAAGTCTTCTCAGACCCATCGATGCGGCGGGTGCTGTGGTTCACGCTGTGGGAGTCGATTGCTTCGACAGTCCTCTGTGTCATCGTTGCCCTTCCAGCGGCAGCGATGTTTGCTCGTTTTCGGTTCAAGGGGAAACGGGTGTTGTGGTCGGCGCTTCTTGTGCCCTTTGTACTTCCAACGGTCGTCGTCGCGGTCTCGATGCTTGGCGTCATCGGTGGTGGAGGACTCACGGGGGTCAATCTCAACGGAACTGTCTGGGCGATTCTGATCGCACACGTATTTTTTAACTACGCCGTAGTGGTGCGTACGGTTGGCGCAACGTGGTCGACGATTGATCCGCGACTCGAAGAATCGGCCCGAACATTGGGGGCGCCTTCGTGGCGGGTGTTCCGTGACATCACGTGGCCGCTGATCCGGTCGTCGGTTGCCGCTGCCGCGTCAATCGTCTTTCTCTTCAGTTTCACCTCATTTGGGATTGTTCTTATCCTGGGCGGCATCAGTCATCGAACTCTCGAGGTTGAGATTTACGACCAAACCGCGAAATTTCTTCATCTCGACATAGCTGCAGTGCTCGCCATTGTGCAGCTCGTTGTCGTGGTCGTGATTCTGATGTGGTTCGGACGTTCCCAACGCCGAAGGTCAGTTCTTTTAGAGCAACGATCGGCTTCCGAAACCGAGAGGTCTACGGAAACCTCTCGACAACGTTGGCTTATTCGCTCAAACATTCTCTTTATGGCGGTGCTCTTCGGGGTTCCGTTGGGTCTTCTTGTCGTTCGTTCCTTTTCGACCCCAAACGGCTGGGGGTTTGGCTTCTATCAAGCCCTCACTGATACCCGTGGCGGATCAACGTCGTTTGTTCCCCCAATCGACGCTGTAGGTAACTCTTTACTGTTCGCACTTCTTGCGACGGCGATTGCCTTGGTGTTGGGACTTTGCGCTGCATGGGCGATCGTGGGCGATGGCTCCAAGAACTCGTCGATCTTCAGTCGTTGGACCGATACCGCGCTCATGATTCCGCTGGGAACCTCTGCGGTGACCGTCGGCTTTGGATTTCTCATCGTGTTCGATGAACCCCCGTTGAACCTCCGCTCGTCGCTGTGGTTGATTCCCATCGCCCATGCGATCGTGGCGTTGCCGTTTGTCGTCCGATTGTTGGTGCCAGGGCTGAGGTCGATTGATCCGCGCCTGAGGGAAGCCGCATCGATGCTGGGCGCATCGCCTCGCCGTGTGTGGTGGACCATCGATGTTCCAATTGTCGGTCGGGCGCTTGCCGCCGCAGCCGGTTTCGCCTTCGCCGTTTCTTTGGGTGAGTTCGGAGCGACGGCGTTTCTGGCTCGTCCCGATCGTCCAACCATGCCGATTGCGATTTACCGCGCCCTTGGTCGACCAGGCGACTACAACTTTGGTCAAGCAATGGCCATGTCGACAATTCTCATGGTGCTGACAATTGTTGTCGTAACAGTCATCGATCGTTTCCGTCCCGCCGGCGTTTCGGAGTTCTGAAATGGATAGCGCATTTCTCTCGATCGATCATGTGTCTGTTCGTCACTCGAATTCGACGGCCGAATCGTTATGTGATGTCTCGTTCGACGTGGCTGCTGGTGAGGTGATTGCGGTGCTCGGATCTTCGGGATCGGGGAAGACCACGTTGCTCCGTGCGATTTCTGGCCTTCAAGCCGTTAGCACCGGCAACGTTGTTCTCGACGGGGTCGACATCACAAAAACTCCAACGCATTTGCGCGGAATCGGATTGATGTTTCAAGAGCACGCGTTGTTCCCGCACCTCGATGTGGCTGACAACGTGGGTTTCGGTTTACGAATGGCCAAGATCCCCAAACCTGATCGAGAAGATCGGGTCGCTGAGGTTTTGGATCTCGTGGGCCTCATAGGGTTCGGATCCCGAGACGTCGCCTCCCTTTCGGGCGGGGAGCGGCAACGAGTTGCACTCGCGCGAACGATTGCCCCTGCACCTCAACTGTTGCTTCTTGATGAGCCGATGGGATCTCTGGATCGTGTGTTGCGAGACCGACTCGTTTCTGAACTCGGAGATCTCATCAATCGTCTTGGACTCACAGTCGTCTATGTCACCCATGACCGATCGGAGGCCTTCGAACTGGCCGATCGCATCGCCGTGCTCGACCAAGGGAAGCTGGTGCAGTTGGATACCCCCGAGATTCTCGATGCGCAGCCCGCGAGTGCGCATGTCTCCCAGTTGCTCGGTCACCGCTAACTGCGGCACTTGCGACACAATGGGCGAATGGATCTGATCGCAACCCTCGATGCTGCCTGCACGATCGAAGAATTGCGGGTATGGGTCGGCGACCTCGGCCGCTATCCGGAATGGCTCACAATCGTTCCGCGCTCCGAAAGCGAGCAGGGGAGCGACCCGAGCGCGTGGGCAGTTGAACTTCGGGCCAAGGTCGGTCCTATTGCCCGATCAAAACGTCTGCGTATGGTCCGCACGGTCGATGAGCCTGGCCACATCCGGTTTGAGCGGGCGGAAACCGACGGACGCAGCCATTCGCCGTGGGTGCTCGATGCGGTACTCGAGCCATGCGACGCGGGAGTTCGACTCACGATGGGTCTTCACTACGGCGGCTCCCTCGGTGCAGGTCTTTTTGAGCGCCTTTTGTCTGACGAGATCGATGCCTCGAAAGAAACTCTTCGCTCGCTAGTGGAATGAGGTCTTGCGCTTCCGTAGCGTGTGCCTATGACCGTGCACGAAGATACTGATCTCACCGCTGCCGATATTGCCTGGGACCTCGATCCGTTAGTCGATGGCAACGGCCAAGAGGGTGTCCACCAACTTCTTGAGCAGGCCGAAGCGCTCACAGGTGATCTCGAGCAATGGCGGGGCAGGATCGGCGAACTCGAAGTGCCGGATTTGGTGAGAGCGATGTCGACTCTTGCCGAGATCCAGGATCGGCTTGGTCGCGCAGGTTCGTGGGTGTCGCTGCGCTTCGCAGTCGATACGTCCGACCCAGCACGTGGCGCAGCAATGCAGAAGTTTCAAGAGCAAGCAACGGAGCTGTCGACTCGTTTGATTTTTCTCGAATTGGAATGGGCTGAAGTCCCCGAGCAACGCGCTTCAGTGCTGCTTGAGTCTGAAGAACTTGCGTTTTGTCGTTACTACCTTGAGTCGGCTCGTCGCTATCGACCGCATTTGCTGACCGAGCCGGAAGAAAAGATCCTGGCCGAGAAGGACGTCACGAGTTCATCGGCATGGAGCCGACTTTTTGACGAATTGAGTTCGGCCATCGTCGTCGAACTTCCTGAAGGGCCCACAAGTCTTGAACAAGGGCTTTCGCGTTTGGGTTCGCCGGATCGTGACGATCGCCGTATCGCTGCTGACGCAATCACCGTCGCCCTCGAACCCGGTTTACGAACGCGTGCCTATGTGTTCAACACGCTGATGGCCGACAAGACCACAGACGATCGACTCCGTTCGTACTCGTCGTGGGTCGCGAGCCGAAATCTGGCCAATCAAGCGAGCGATTCTTCGGTACAAGCATTGGTCGACGCAGTCGTCGATCGGTACGACATCCCTCAGCGGTGGTACCGGTTGAAGGCGCAACTTCTTGGTGTAGATCGCATCGCCGACTATGACCGCAACGCTTCGATCGCCTCGGTAGAAGAAGAGTTCTCGTGGTCAGAGGCCACCGAAATCGTCCTCGACTCCTACGGTTCGTTCTCAAGCGAGTTGGCCGGCGTAGTGAACACCTTCATCAATGACAACTGGATCGATGCGCCGGTGCGGCCTGGCAAGCGGCCGGGGGCGTTCTGCGCTTACACCGTGCCGAGTGCACATCCATTCCTGTTGCTGAACTGGACCAGTCGACGACGCGACGTTCTGACCCTTGCCCATGAACTCGGGCATGGTCTTCACGCCTATCTCGCTCGCGAACAAGGCGTGTTTCACCAATCGACACCGCTCACCTTGGCCGAAACCGCATCGGTTTTCGGCGAAACGGTCACCTTTGGTCGGCTTCTCGCCGACACCAACGATCCAAACGCCCGCCTCGCTCTCTTGGCCGAGAGTCTCGAAGGTCAGATCGCCACCGTCTTCCGCCAAATCGCCATGAACCGTTTTGAGAATGCCGTGCATACGCATCGTCGCGAAATCGGAGAGTTATCGACCGAAGACTTCGCCGACGCGTGGGAGAGCACCCAACGCGCCATGCTTGGCGACGCGGTGGAACTCACTCCGGGTTATCGCTCGTGGTGGAGTTACATTCCTCACTTCATCGGCTCACCCGGGTATGTGTATGCCTATGCCTACGGACAATTGCTCGCGCTCGCTGTCTACGCCCGTTACGAGACCGAAGGCGATGCATTCGTTCCGGCCTATCTCGATATGTTGCGCGCCGGTGGTTCGAAATCGCCCGAAGACCTTGGTCGCATCGTCGGTGTCGATCTCGCCGATCCGCGTTTCTGGGACGGCGGGCTCGCCATCATCGATGCGCAACTTTCCGCAGCCGAACAAGCAGCGAGAGACGCTGGACGACTCTGAGTGTGTCAAATAGGCGGAGTTACTTGCGCCCGGTTTCGAATGGAGTGAGGTCGGGGTTCGCCACAGAGTCGCGGTAGTGATACATCGAGTACGGATACTGCGTAACGATTTTCCCTGAGGGACTCTCGTAGTAGTGCCCGCAACCCGCGTGCCAAACGTCGACTCCGGCGATGGCCTGCTGAAGCTCAGCGTTATAGGCGTCCATTGCTTCGCGATGCGGATCGATCCAGTCGATTCCGTCGCTGTCCATCTGTGAGAGCAATTCGAGGACGTAACCGACCTCGTATTCGGCCATTTGAATGAGCGAACCAGCGTTGTTGTTGGGTCCGTACAACATGAACAGGTTCGGGAAGCCCGTGGTGGTCACGCCGAGGTACGCCTCGGGTCCGTCGACCCATTCGTCATCAAGACTTCGACCATTACGCCCGGTGAAGGGAATGCGTGAGGCGAACTTGTCGACCACGTATCCGGTAGCGCACACGATGATGTCGACCTCGCGTTCAACACCATCGGCAGTCACGATGCCGTTTGGCGTGATGCGCTCGATTGCGTCGGTGATGAGTTCGACGTTCGGTCGATTGAATGCGGGGTAGTAGTCGTTCGAAAACAATGGTCGGAAGCAACCCCATGGAACATGCGGGGTGAGACCCTCACGTGTCTTCTCATCGTCGATGACAGAAATGGCGACAGCACCGGCCCATTCGGCTCCACCGAGGATCTCTTTGTTGCTAAACGGAGCGTTTGGGCCGATGTAATTCATGATCGCGTCGCGATAGCCCTGAAGCGCCTCGGGATTCGATCGAAACTCCTCGATCTGTTCGGCGGGAATCGGAAACTCTTCTTTGGGAAGCACCCATTGAGGTGACCGTTGGAAGGAGTAAAGGGTGTCGGCGAGCTTGGCGATTTCCGGAATGCTTTGCACCGCACTTGCAGCACTGCCAATGACGGCGACGCGCTTTTCTGTTATGTCGAGATCGTGGGGCCATTCGCCCGTGTGAATCAATTCCCCAGAGAATGAATCGCGTCCAGCGATGTCGGGCCACTTTATTTCGCCGAACATTCCTTGCGCGCTGATGATGATGTCGGCGACGAGAGTCTCACCAGTCGACGTCGTGACGACCCACTCGGCGGTGTCTTCGTTCCAGGTCGCACTGGACACGCCGGTGTTTAACTGGATCATCGGCCACAGATCGAGAGCGTCGACAGAGTCGCGCATGTACTCGAGGATCTCGGGCTGTGACGCGTATGACCGAGGCCACGACGGATTGAGGTTGAACGAAAACGAATAGGCATGGATCATGACGTCGCAGGAAAGGCCGGGGTAGCGACTGCGCTGCCATGTGCCACCGACGTCACCGTCCCGTTCAAGCACCTTGACGTCGGTGTAGCCCGCTTCACGGAACTGATAGGCGGAGATGATGCCACCCGGGCCTGCGCCGATGACGAGAATGCGGCGGTCTTTTCCGATCATTGAAGGAACTCCTGCGGACGGCGTGATGAACGAGGTCATCATCCTGCCTTGTCCGGCGCATCAGCGTGACCGATTCCCGACATGGTCAGCCGGTTGGCGAGGCAGGGGGGTTGCTGGGCTAGATTGATCACTCGCAAACCGGTCGCTTCGGCGCATCCGGGGGGCCACGTCGGAGTGGCGGAATTGGCATACGCGCTAGACTAAGGATCTAGTGCCCGCAAGGGCGTGGGGGTTCAAGTCCCCCCTCCGACACCAAAGCAATCAGCTCTCGGCCCCGCCTTAGGTGGGGCCGTTTCGCGTTCGGCGGGGCACCGTTGGTGGGGGAAGTAAACCTTTCCTATGAATTCACCGGAGTGCCCCATTTGTTCCCTGACCGATGTCGTGACCACGATCGATGGATTTGAGTGCGTCACCTGTGGCCATGAGTGGGTGGGCAACGACGATGGGCTTGGCGAGATCTACGACGCAAACGGAACTCTCCTCATGAATGGAGATTCGGTTGTCCTCGTGAAGGGACTGCCGCTCAAGGGTTCGACCAACGCGCTCAAAATTGGGACGAAGTTCTCAAATATCCGACTTGTCTCCGGGGATCACGAAATTGATACCAAAATCAACGGACAAGGAATCCTGTTGAAGGCAAAGTTCGTGAAAAAAGCTTAAGGGGAAGTCATGGCGATATCAGATCTGTACGAAGGCAACCCGCACGTAGGGCTTCCCATCACCGATGACGACGCCACGATCGAGGCGATGCTCGCCGATGTGAGCATCCCGACGCTGGTGTTGTCGATGGTTCACATGACCGGCGACGCTTCGTGGATCCGGGGACCGATTCGTCCGCTGGGTCTGTTCCTTAATGAAATCCAGGGATACCTGCCCGAGGACCAAAAGGCCGAGATCCGAGCACGCGCGCTCGATGTCATTCGTTCCTATCGCGACAGCGGTTGTGTTCTGCCGCCACCGCCTGATGAAGCACTGCTGCGCGAAATGATGGCCTGGCTTGTGTGCGAAGAAGTTCCCGCTGAGTACGTGCCGATGATGCTCGAAGATATGGAACTCGACGGAACCGACCAGCGCAGTGTCGTGAGTCATTCATCGGCTGAAGCTCGAGCAGCATTGCCAGTCGTGGTAATCGGAGCAGGGGAATCAGGTGTTCTTGCCGGCATTCGCCTCAAACAGGCCGGCATTCCCTTCACTGTCATCGAGAAGAATGCTGGCGTCGGTGGGACTTGGTACGAAAACTCCTATCCGGGATGTCGTGTTGATGTGGGCAATCACTTCTATTGCTATTCATTCGAACCGTCTGACCATTGGACCGAATACTTCGCCAAGCAGCCAGAGATTCGGGCCTATTTCGAAGAAGTCACGAACCGTCATGATCTGTGGTCGCAGATTCGTTTCTCGACCGAGGTCGTGCGTGCAACTTGGGATGACGATGCCGGCCTTTGGCATGTTGTGGTGCGCACGAGTGACGGTCTTGAGGAAGTTCTTGATGCTCGCGCTGTCATCACTGCAGTCGGACAGTTGAATCGACCCAAGATTCCCGATATTCCGGGCATCGAAACATTCGCTGGAGCGTCGTTCCATTCGGCGCGCTGGGATCACTCCATTGACTATGCCGGCAAACGCGTGATCATGATCGGAGCCGGCGCGAGCGGCTTTCAGATCGCGCCGACGATCGCGCCCGACGTTGCATCGCTCGTCGTATTCCAGCGCACCGCTCAGTGGATGTTCCCGAATCCGAACTATCACGAGAAGGTTCCGGCTGGACTGACGTGGGCGATTCAGCACCTACCGTTCTTCGGACGTTGGTATCGGTTCTTGTTGTTCTGGCCTGGTTGCGATGGTTCGCTGGCTAACGCCAAGATCGATCCCGATTGGCCGCATCAAGATCGCTCGATCAATGCCGCGAATGACATGGCACGACAGATGTTCACCGATTGGATCACCGGTCAGGTGGGCGACGACGCAGAACTGCTGGCCAAAGTCATCCCGGATTACCCGGCAACCGGCAAGCGCACGTTGCAGGACAATGGCTCGTGGCTGAACGCGTTAAAGCGCGACAACGTTGAACTGGTGCGCACGGCAATCGACCACATCGATGCGACAGGTGTCGTGACGGTCGATGGCCAGCGATATGACGCCGACATCATTGTGTTTGCAACCGGGTTCCAAATGAGCAAGGTGCTGTTCCCAATGGAGTTCATTGGTCGAGATGGAGTGTCGCTCAACGAGTTCTGGAGCGATCGTCCCTCGGCCTATCTCGGCATCACCGTTCCGGGGTTCCCGAATCTGTTCATGACCTACGGTCCAAGTACGCATTTGAATCACGGTGGAAGTCTGATCTTTCACTCTGAATGTCAGATGCGTTACATCAGCAAGTGTCTTGACGAACTTGCACTCACCGGAGCGAAGTCGATGGAACCGAAGCCGGAGCTTTACGAGGCGTACCACGCAAAGCAACAAGAGCTCATTAAGCAGATGGTGTGGTCACACCCGGGGATCACGCATACGCATTTCCGCAACGACGCCGGAGAAATCCA
>CAIPQK010000217.1 GCA_903867185.1 uncultured Candidatus Nemicrothrix sp.
CATAACTCCTCAAATCGAAGCAAATGCGCAACTTGCAATTCTCGAACTGAATGCCACTTTGACGCAGAGCGGCATCGCTCTGTCGCCAGGAACCTACGAGTTCTCCTACTGGGCCAAGGGCGACCTCACCTGGAGTTTCAGTTTTCACGATGCCAATGGCAACGCAAACGGCACGGTCTCCGGATCCACAAGTGAAGCGCTTCTTGGTCTCACGCAATCCTCCGAGCAAATTTCCATCCCCGCAGGAACAGCAACCTGCAATCTTTCATTCCTTGCAACATCGCAGAGTGCACTTATTGATCTCGTCAGCCTCTCCGCTAGCGCCCAATGCGAATTGGTCGCCGACGAAGCGATATCGGTGCTCCCAAACTTCACCGGCTGAACCCAGCCAAGAATCGATAACTCATGCAGATTTTCATCAAGACCCTCACCGGTAAAACCATCACACTTGAAGTCGAACCCGGAGACTCAATCGACAATGTCAAAGCGAAAATCCAAGATAAAGAACAAATACCACCCGATCAGCAACGACTGCTCTTTGCCGGCAGGCAACTCGAAGACGGCCGCACTCTCCAGGATTACGGCATCCATAAAGAGTCGACGCTCCACCTCGTTCTCCGCCTGCGGGGCGCCACCACAGGAGTCATTACCTATCAACAGATAGATGAAGCGCCGCCGATCCTCGCTGCCGATGGACTTTCCCCTCAGATCGCAGAAAACGCGCAACTCGCAATCCTCGCTCTGGACGCGACCATGACGCAGGCAAACATCGAACTGGCGGCAGGGACCTATGAGTTCTCGTTTTGGGCCAAAGGCGACCTCACCTGGAGTTTCAGCTTTAGGGACGCGCCAGACGGCACACCATTGGGCACGACCACTGGATCAACAATCGGATCCCCAATCGGCCTCACTCAGTTCACCGAAAGAATCGTCGCTCCCGCAGGAACAACAGTTTGCGATCTGTGTTTCACCGCAACATCAAACAGCGCGCTCATCGACCTCGTCAGCCTCGTCGCTCTTGCCGAATGCGATCCAACATCAACCACTCTCGCTCCCAGCAGTGATGAAACTCTGACCCCCAATTTCACCGGCTAGCGAGTACTGGCCGGCAGGCCCCATCGGTCGAGACCAGACTCGCACTCGACGGTCCTCGGTTGTGGCCGCACTACTCGAGCCCGTGGGACGTGGGAACCTGTAAGCACAAGGGGGGAACGTATGAATCTGAAAGTTGCAGTGTGGGGAACTGGCGGTGTCGGCGCTCACGCCGTACGAGCAATCGCTCGACGGACTGATCTCGACCTCGTGGGTGTATGGGTGCACTCCGAAGACAAGGTCGGTATCGACGCCGGAACTCTTGTCGGCATCGAGCCTCTTGGCGTAATTGCCACCAACGATGCCACGGCGATTCTCGCCCTCGACCTCGATTGCATCGTGTACGCCGCAAGCGGTCCCACACTCGATGCCGGAGCACTCCCCGATTACGAGCGCTTTCTCGGAGATGGCGTCAACGTGGTTACCGTCACCAGCCCAGCTCTTGTCTATCCACCTTCCTATCCAGAGCGCGCTCGCACGCGACTCGAATCTGCGGCAATCAACAGTGGCTCAACGCTGTATGCCTCTGGCATTGAACCCGGATTCGCCGCCGATCAATTCCCACTGGCCATGCTCACGATGTCGAGTTCGATCCGCTCGGTGCGCGTGCAAGAACTCTTCACCTATGACACCTACCCGGTGGAGTTCACCATGCGTGAAGTATTCGGTTTTGGAAAGCCCATGGATCACCTGCCCATCATGGCCAGCACCGGCGCACAGCTCATGACCTGGGGCCCAGTTGTGCAACTCGTTGCTGCCGGACTTGGCGTCGAACTCGATGAAATTCGCGAGACGTGGTTCCAAGAACCGACGCCACGTGATCTCGACACCGCCTTTGGTCCTGTCGCCGCCGGAACTATTGGTGCTGTTCGATTCGAAACTATCGGCGTCGTTAACGGGCGCGAAGCAATCATCGTTGAACACATCAACCGGCTGAAGATGGACCTCGTCCCCGAATGGCCCAGCGCTCCGCGAGATGGCACCTATCGAGTGATCATCGATGGTGAACCCAGCCTGAGCTGCGAACTGCTCGTTGGAAGCGCTTCTAACTATTACGAATCAGGAATGTTGGCGACAGCGATGCGCATTGTGAACGCCATCCCGTTTGTCGTTGATGCGCCCCCTGGGCTGGTGAGTTCGCTCGATCTCCCATTGACCACTCCACGCAACGCGTTTGACTGACACACTCTGAGGGTTCGCACCCAAACTTTTGAGGACTCCGTGACCCGCACTGCCATCACCAACGCAACAATTGTCACTGTCGATGCAAACGACTCAGTGCTTCATGGCGGAACCATCGTCATTGCCAACGACACCATTGCTGAGGTGCTCCCTGCGGGGGTCGAGCCAACATCCGTAATTGATCACACCATCGATGCGGCTGGCGGAATTGTTATGCCAGGTCTGATCAATGCGCACACTCACCTCGCGATGACGGCGTTCCGCGGCTTCGCCGATGATGTCGACCTTCAGGCCTTTCTCGGCAAGCTCTTTCCCGCCGAAGCAAAAATCATGTCCGCCCGTCACGTTCGCGTTGGCGTTCGTGCCGCCTTTGCCGAAGCAATGCTTTCGGGCTGCACCGCCGCTCTCGATATGTATTGGTACCCCGACGCCAGCATTGAAGAAGCACGCGTGGCAGGGTTCCGTCTTCAAACCGGTGCACTCTTTATCGGTTCCGATGGTCCCGACAACATTCCATTCGACCAGCGAATCGCAAACGCAACCAATTCCGCGCCGCACTCGTGGATCCTTGCGCATGGCACCTACACAATGGACCCAAACCAACTTGCCGCAGCGGGAGAACTCGCAGCTGCTCAAGGCGCGAGATTTCACATTCACGCTTCGGAAAACGCTGGTGAAGTTTCTGATGTTCAGGGCCGTTATGGACGCACGCCCGTTGAACTCCTTGACGACAACGGACTTCTTCGGGCCGGCACGGTTCTGGCCCACGCTGTCGTACTCACAGACGCCGAGATCGCGCGGATTGCGCAAACCGGGACGGCGATCGCTCATTGCCCAAGTTCGAACATGAAGTTGGCGTCCGGGTTCTGCCGTGTTCCTGAATTACTCGCTGCAGGAGTGACCGTTGGGCTCGGCACCGACGGGCCGTCATCATCGAATGATCTCGATATGTTCGCTGCCATGCGCGTTGCGGCGCTCATCCATAAGGGCAACCGCCTCGACCCCACTGCCATGCCGGCAACGACGGTTCTGCGCATGGCCACGATGGGCTCAGCGATGGCGCTCGGCATCGCTGATCTCGTGGGTTCGATCGAGGTCGGCAAGAAGGCCGACCTTGTGCGCCTTGATCCCTCCTCGCCATCGCTCACACCGGTCTATGACCCAATCTCCACGATTGTCTATGCCGCCTCTCGTGCCGATGTCGTCGATGTCTGGATCGACGGAAATCCCGTCGTCAAGAACCGAACCTGCACAACCATTGATGTTGATGCTGTGCTCGCTGATCTTCGTGACGAGGCCCGTTCCATCGCTGAATAACCGGGGTGCGTCCCGACTCTTGGCCAGTATCACTACCGTTGCCTCTGCATGAGCGAACGGCCCGAGGACCCCACAAACGTCGACACCGACACCAAACCGTTCCGACACATCCCTGCACTTGACGGACTTCGCGGTCTCGCTGTCGCTGCGGTCGTGCTCTACCACTTCGCACCCCAACTCGTTCCCGCCGGATTCATTGGTGTGGACGTTTTCCTCGTGCTGTCTGGATTTCTTATTACATCGCTCGCACTTGAAGAGGTCGACCGCACGAAGGCGATGTCGGCACCAGGTTTCTTTGCTCGACGAGCCCGTCGATTGCTCCCGGCCGCGATCACCACGATCGTTGTTGTCGTCATCATCGCGAGAATTCTCGATCACGGATCTGTTGACTCATCGTTGCGGGGCCACGCGGTCGCGTCGCTCACCTACATCGCGAATTGGTGGTCAATCGCGCAACACAATTCCTATCAAGCAGCATTCGGTGCTGAATCGCCTCTGAACCATTTCTGGTCGCTGGCGGTTGAAGAACAGTTCTACCTGGTGTTCCCCATAGCTCTCATCGGAGTCATTGCTCTCCTCAAGCGCCGCATCGGTTTGCACCGGCTTGCCCATATTGCGCTGGTCGGGGCCACCGTCGGGGCAATCGCGTCCTGTGCACTCATGTGGATTCTGCGCACTCCGGGCACAGATCCATCACGCGTTTACCTCGGTACCGACACACGATCACAAGCGTTGTTTGTCGGCATCGCGATTGCGTGCATCGTTCGGTTGTGGCCCGTGCACTCCCTACGCCGCGCCTCGCGAGCGATCCTCACTGTTGCAGCGCTTTTGGCGCTCGCAACGTTGGTTGCCATTGCAGTAGCAGCAGACTTCCGCTCTAACTGGCTCTACACCGGCGGCTTTCTTCTCGTAGCCGTCACCACTGGAATCGTGGTGCTGGCCCTCAACGGTCACAACTCGTTCTTTTCCAAGGCGCTCAGCCTGAAGTGGTTACGAACTCTTGGTCTGGTGTCCTACGGCCTTTACCTTTGGCATTGGCCTGTGAAGGTTTTTGTCACTCAAGAGCGACTTGGCCTCAGCGATGACCGCACCGGCCGCATCGAATTATTCGTCATCCGTTGCGCCCTCACCGCAGTGGCCACCGCCTTGAGTTGGTATCTCATCGAACAACCTTTCCGGCGGAAGAAATCAACAACATCCGAAACGGCTTCGACAAAGCGCGCCAGTGGATTGTTTGTCGCTCTTGGCGCCCTCGGTGTCACTGCACTCATCGTTGGCGTTGTCTGGTTCGCGGCTGCGCCCTCTGCTCGACCGCAAGCCGACTATTCCTCAACAGTCGCTCCCGCGACAAGCATTGAGAAAGGACCCGAACTCCCGATTTCATTGCTGTGGTTCGGAGATTCAGTCGCATGGACAATGGGTGGCGGCGCGATCTCTTTCCCGTGGCCGACCGACTACAACTCGCCATTTGATCCACGGCAGATCATCATCTGGAACAAGGGAATCGGTGAGTGCCCTCTTCTGCATAGGCCATCACGGTCATTTGGAATAACTCGCGCCGGCTCCTCGTGCGCCGGATGGGAAGCGAAGTGGCGCGACGCTGCTGTCGCATTCCCCCCAGATGCAATTGTTTGGTCGGGAGCGCTGCGGGACACCTACGACGTTCTTGTCGACGGGAAATGGATTGCCTTTGGTTCGGCTGAATGGGTTGCGCTTTACGACGCGGAACTCGACAAAGCCGCCGCAATAGCGACCGAAAACGGAGTTCCACTCATCCTCCTGTCGCAGGCCGATCCAAAGGTATTCCCAGGGGAAAAGAATGAGGACAGTCTCACTGCCGCCAACATCGGAAAGTTCACAGAGCTTCGCCAGATCCAACGCAACTTTGCACTCGCACATTCTTCGTCAACGATTTCCATCGACCTCAACGACCTGATGTGCTCCAGCGGTTCCTGCGAAGAAACCACACCGAGCGGAGAGATCATCCGCCCCGACCACTTGCATTACTCAGCAGCAGGGGCTCGCTACCTCGCTCCCCGCACTGCCGCCGCGATTGAAGACGCGTTGAAGCAGTGGTACCCGCAACTTACGAACTAAGGACGTGCACGCATCAGGTGACACGTAAGCGAGTTACGGAATACGAAGACCAGAGATGTTGCGACTGATCACCAGGCGCTGAATCTCTGAAGTTCCTTCGAAGATCGTGAAGATCTTGGCATCGCGGTGCCAACGCTCGACGGGGTACTCACGCGTGTAGCCGTAGCCACCAAGGATCTGAATGGCCTGTTCGGTCACCCACACGGCAACTTCGCCGGCCTTGAGCTTCGACATTGATCCTTCGCCGGCCTTGAACTCTTTGCGATTCGCGGCCATCCACGCGGCGCGATGCACAAGAAGACGAGCCGCATCGATCTCCATTTTCATGTCAGCCAACTTGAATGCGATCGACTGATTCATGATGATCGGACGACCAAAGGCCTGACGCTCTTTGGCGTACTCAAGTGAGTACTCGTAGGCCGCTCGAGCAACACCGAGCGCCTGCGCTCCAACAGCGGGGCGTGTGGCTTCGAAGGTTGCCATTGCCGGTTGCTTCTGGCCGGTGGTTCCTGATTCACGAGCACGCGCAAGTTTCTCGTCGAGTTTCTCTTTGCCACCCAACAAGCAGCGACCGGGAACACGAACATCGTCGAGCACAACTTCAGACGTATGCGAGGCCTTGATGCCGTGCTTCTTGTACTTCTGTCCCATCGACAAACCCTTAGTGCCGGGAGGAACAACGAACGATGCTTGACCACGGCCCTTAAGTTCCGGATCAACCGCCGCAACAACAACGTGAATATCGGCGATGCCACCGTTGGTGATCCATGCCTTTGTTCCGTTGAGAACCCATTCATCAGTCTTTTCGTCGTACACCGCTCGTGTGCGCAACGACGAAACATCGGAGCCGGCGTCGGGTTCACTCACACAGAATGCGCCGAGCTGCACCTTGTCGGCAGTGCCGTAACACTGCGGCACCCATTCCATGACCTGTTCCGGAGTTCCGTTGCCGCTAATGCCTGCGGCGGCAAGACCAGAACCGAAGATGGAAAGACCGATACCGGCATCGCCCCAGAACAGTTCTTCAATGGCGAGAACGATGGAAAGTCCAGTCGGGTCAGCAAGGTTTGCGGCCATGAACTCCCAGCCGTACAAACCGATGTTCGCCGCTTCTTGAACGATGGGCCATGGAAACTCTTCGCGCTCATCCCACTCTTCAGCGGCAGGACGAATCACATCGGCCGCGAACGTGTGCACCCAATCAATGAGTGTTTGCTGATCTTCATTGAAGTCAAGGCTGTAATCGGACATTGGCGTTCCTCTCGGGGGGAACCGGATTCATCCGGCGACGACGCGTGCGACCGCCAAGTTACCCCGCGGTAACCCTTGATGCCGCCTCGGACCGCTTGGGGAGCAACGTCAGAGCGAAGGCCGCGAGGCCGGCACCGACGGCATAGGGCCAACCCATACCCGCCCACTGGAACAACGCACCAGCGGCGAGTGGGCCAACGACACGGGCCGCACCACCGGCCGACTGCTGCCAGCCGAGCCATACGCCCGTATCGAGGCCAGCCCGACCCGCGACTGCTGACGACAGGGTCGGCGTGAGCAAGCCCTGACCGAGGGTGAGCAGGAGGAGGGCGACCACGAGACCGGCCCAACCGAGATCGAACGCGAGTACCAGAAGGCCAAAGCAGTTTGCGATCAAACCAAAGCGAAGGGTTCCACCTTCACCTAAACGATGGGTGACCGGCCCAACCAGCCCACCCTGCACGCCAACAAGTACGACACCAATGCCGGCAAAGACTGCGGCGGTTGCCGACAACCCGAGTCCATAGCGATTGTTCGCCAACAACGAGAACGTTGCTTCGAAGCCACTGAACGCAACAACGCCAACGAACGCCACCACGATCAAGCGGATGATTTCGGCGCGACGATCGGCCGGTGTGTGCTCAGCATTCGCGTGATGAAGCGCGCCATGAGCAGGTTCAACAATGCCTGGCCCATCGAGCGCGGGTTCTGCGGCAATGTTTTCTGCATCGGCATTCGCAGCGGCGAACTCGGCTTCGCGCGCCGCCACAACTTCGGCACGAGCAAGCGGATGGCCCTTCACGCCATGTGCAGTTTCAGGAAGTCGCTTCAGTGCAATCAACGCGTTCACTGCAGCGATTGCCGCAGCAACGAAGAACGGAACCTTCGGACCGCCAAGAGCGGCAAGTGCTCCAATCGCAGGGCCAGCAACAAAGCCGACACCAAATGCCGCACCGATGAGACCCATGTAACGCGCTCGTTGACGAGCAGGGGAAATGTCAGCGACTGCTGCTTGAGCCACCGATACCGACGCACCCGAGATGCCATCGATAATTCGACCAAGAAAGAGAACCCACAGCGCGCCGGCGAAACCAGTAACGAGAGAACCAATAGCGGTGCCGAACAACGAAATGATGATGATGGGTTTTCGACCAATACGGTCGCTCAATTTTCCCCACACCGGAGCAAACACCAATTGTGCAAGTGAGAACGACGCGGACAACACGCCGATGACCGCCGCTCCTGCACCAAATCGTTCGGCATACTGCGGAAGGATCGGTAGAACAATGCCGAATCCAATGAGATCGACGGCAACAGTTGTCCAGATGACCCAGAACCCGCGCGGGAATGGTTGGCGTGCCGGTTTCTCTGCCATCAGGCGGGTCGGACCTGGGTGCCGTCGGTGGTGTCTTCGACAAGCCAACCAGCGGCGGTGAGCTCATCGCGAATGGCGTCGGCGGCAGCCCAATCTTTCGATGCACGAGCCTCATCACGAGCTTTGGCCCGTTCAAGGATCTCGGCCGGAACTTCTTCGCCACCGCCATTGAGCACAAGACCGACCGCGCGACAGATTTCGAACGCTGCCGCAGCGAGCGGTGCAGCCGAAACGTTGTCACCAGCATCGAGCGCGGTATTGGCCTGACCTACAAGACCAAACAGCAGCGCCACCGCTGCGGGTGTATCGAGATCGCTGTCCATCGCAACTCGGAACGCTTCGATCGATGCGCTATCGGGTTCGCCGTCTAAGCCCGCGTTCGAGGCACGCCGCGCGAACGCATCGAGGCGACGCAACGCGGCAGACGCATCGTCGGTCGTTGCGTGAGTGACTTCGACCGGTGTGCGGTAATGACAACGAAGAACCAACAGGCGATAGGCCCGCGGATCGGTGGACTCGACAAGATCAAGAAGGTTGGTGAAGTTGCCGAGGCTCTTCGACATTTTCTCGCCACCGACTTCAACAAACCCGTTGTGCATCCAATGCCGCGCAAAGGTTCGGCCAGCGGCCAACGCCTGAGCGCGTTCGTTTTCGTGATGCGGGAACGCGAGGTCTTGTCCGCCACCGTGAAGATCAAATCCGTCACCCAAGAGATCAAGCGACATCACGACGCATTCGGTATGCCAACCCGGGCGACCTTCGCCCCACGGCGATGGCCATGCTGGTTCGCCGGGCTTGGTGAACTTCCACAGCGCAAAATCGATGGGCGAGTGTTTGTGATCTGCCACCTCAACACGAGCCCCCGCCTGCAGCGATTCGATCGACTGTCGGGCAAGCAGCCCGTAATCGGCAACCGCAGTGGGAGTGAAATACACGCCATCGTCAGAGACATACGCGACATCACGCGCAATGAGGTCGGCAATGAGCTCAACCATCTGGTCGACATAGGCAGTGGCATGAGGGTCAGAGGTGGGGCGTTCGACGCCAATGGCCTCCATGGCCTTCCACCACACCTGTTCGCACTTCTGCGCGATGTCGGACCAGTCGCGACCTTCGTCGTTGGCCCGGTTGATGATCTTGTCGTCGATGTCGGTGATATTCGAGACGTAGTTGACCTCGAGCCCAGTCCAGGTGAGATACCTGCGCAGCACATCGAACACCAGCGAGAAACGGCCGTGGCCCAAATGGGGCGGGCCGTAGACCGTTGGTCCGCAGACGTACATCGAGACCTTCCCCGGTTCACGGGGTTCGAAGGGCACAACCTTGCCCTGAGCGGTATCGAAGAGATGCAACACGACTGGCAACGCTACCTGTCCCCCCGCCCCCTCCTGCGAGTCTGCACGTGAGTCGCAGGGGTGGGGCGAACTAGCGTGATCGGGTCATGACATCGGCCACCCCCACTCCGCGAAACAGTTGGACCGTCCCCCAAAAGCCCGACCTTGAGGGCCTCGAAGCCCGCTGGGGCGCGACCTGGGATGCCGACGGCACCTACTCCTTCGATCGCACCGCCACCCGAGATGGCGTGTATTCGATCGATACGCCACCGCCAACCGTCAGCGGCTCACTCCATGTCGGCCATGTCTTCAGTTACACCCACACCGACACCATCGCTCGTTACCAGCGCATGCGCGGCAAGTCCGTGTTCTACCCAATGGGTTGGGATGACAACGGTCTGCCCACCGAACGCCGTGTGCAGAACTACTACGGAGTGCAGTGCGACCCATCGCTTCCCTACGACCCGAACTTCGCCACACCCATCCCCATGGCCGATCGACCAAAGGATGAGCAGAAGAAACTCCCGGCGCAGATCAGTCGTCGCAATTTCATCGAACTGTGCACGACGCTCACTGCGGAAGATGAAAAGGCGTTCGAGGAACTGTTCCGCACACTCGGTCTTTCGGTTGACTGGTCACTCACCTACGCCACGATCGACGATCGCTGTCGTCGCGTTGCTCAACGTGCGTTCCTTCGCAATCTTGCGCGCGACGAGGCCTACCAAGCCGAGGCTCCCGTGCTGTGGGATGTCGATTTCCGCTGCGCAGTCGCTCAGGCCGAACTCGAAGATCGCGAAATGCCCGGGGCGTACCACCGTCTACCTTTTGTTCGCACCGACAACGGCGAACCGATTTACATCGAAACGACCCGCCCCGAACTTCTCGGCGCCTGCGTTGCCCTCGTCGCTCACCCCGACGACGAGCGATACAAGCCACTGTTCGGTTCAACCGTGCGCACGCCGTTGTTTGGCGTCGAAGTTGAAATCAAGCCGCATGTGTTAGCCGACCCTGAAAAGGGTTCGGGTATTGCGATGATTTGTACGTTCGGCGATCTCACCGACGTCATCTGGTGGCGCGAACTGCAACTTGAGACTCGTTCAATCATCAGCGTCGATGGCCGCATCCAGTCCGAAGCTCCTGAATGGATCGTGGGCGCGGGCGATGCTGGCGTAGCTGCCTATTCCGAACTTGCCGGCAAGACCATCAAACAAGCACAGGTGCGCATCGTTGACTTGTTGCGTGACAACGGCCAGCTCGATGGCGAACCAAAACCGATCACGCATCCGGTGAAGTTCTTCGAGAAGGGCGATCGTCCCCTCGAAATCCTCACCAGCCGTCAGTGGTATCTGCGAAACGGTGGCCGCGATCTTCCGCTTCGAGAAGCGCTGCTTGAACGAGGCACAGAGCTTCACTGGCATCCGCCGCATATGCGCGTTCGCTACGAGAACTGGGTCAATGGCCTAAACGGCGACTGGTTGGTGAGTCGTCAGCGTTTCTTCGGCGTGTCGTTCCCAATCTGGTATCCGCTCGATGCCGATGGTTCCCCTCTTCACGATCAACCCATTACTGCTGACGAAGCGGCACTTCCGATCGACCCAGCTACCGATACGCCGGCTGGCTACACCGAGGCACAACGCGATGTTCCCGGTGGTTTCACCGGCGATCCCGATGTGATGGATACGTGGGCAACCTCTTCGCTCACTCCACAGATCGCAACTGGCTGGGGCGAGGACGACGACTTGTTCTCTCGCACCTTCCCAATGGACATGCGCCCGCAGGCCCACGAGATCATCCGCACCTGGTTGTTCTCGACAACCGTTCGCTCGCATCTTGAGCACGACTCAATCCCGTGGCGCAACGCCAGCATTTCGGGTTGGGTGCTCGACCCCGATCGCAAGAAGATGTCAAAGTCGAAGGGCAACGTCGTCACTCCTCTTCACCTTCTCGAGCAATACGGCTCCGATGCCGTTCGCTATTGGGCAGCAAGCGCACGGCCGGGCACCGACACCGCGTTCGACGAAGGCCAAATGAAGATCGGTCGTCGTCTCGGCATCAAGTTGCTCAATGCCAGTCGTTTCGCACTCGGTCTTGGTTCTGAAGATGGCGTGGCGCAGATCCACGATCCATCAGCCATTACCGAACCGCTCGACCGAGCGATGCTCGCCGATCTTGCTGCACTTGTTGAAGATGCCACGACCGCGTTCGATGGTTATGACTACGCCCGCTCGCTCGAGCGCACCGAAGCGTTCTTCTGGCAGTTCTGCGATCAGTACCTCGAACTGGTCAAAACCCGCGCGTACGGAAGTCGTGGCGACGACGCTGCTCATTCAGGCCAAGCGGCGTTGCAACTCGCGTTGTCGACGCTGCTCCGTCTGTTCGCTCCGTTCCTTCCCTATGTCACTGAAGAAGTGTGGTCATGGTGGCAGAGCGGTTCAGTGCATCGCGCTCCGTGGCCCGACGCATCAGATCTTCGTGACGCGGCCGCCGACGGAAACCCACTGGCCTACGCAATGGGTGCAGAAGTTCTGAGCGCTGCGCGTCGGGCGAAGACCGAAGCAAAGCGCTCGCTCAAATGGCCCGTCGATGCAATTGATGTCAGCGACACGGCTCCACGAACTGAAGCATTCGGTTCGGTGCTCGATGATGTTCGCGAAGCAGCAAACGCAACGTCAGTCAGCGTCACCGTCGGCACCGAAGCCAGCGTCGATGTGACGCTCGCTGCCGATCCCGACGCCGTCTGACGGAGGCATATTCGCTTTCGCTGCCGCGGAAGGTGGCGGAGGCTTTGGTGGAGCTTGCTCGGTGAGGACGACCTGGGTCGGTGCGCCGGCATAGGCAAACGAAATTCCACGCTCATCGAACGTTTCTTTCAGACGTGCGCGGAGTTCTCGCAGCACGCCGAACTGCGCGGCGGGTTCGGTCTTAATGACCATCCGAACGTGAACGCCGTCGGAGTCGAACTCTTGGATGCCCCAAATCTCGGCGCGTTCCATGATCTGGCCTGACCATTCGGCGTCCGCCTGAATGGCGTCGGCAACTTCTTGCATGACGTCGCTGATCGCATTGATGTCTGCGTCGTAGGAAAGCACAACATCGATAAGAGCTCGGGCCCATTCTTGGCTCTTGTTCGCGACTTTCACGATCTGTCCATTGGCAACGTGCCACATCGTTCCCTCGGGGTCGCGAATATGAGTAGCTCGCAACGTGATGCGCTCGACGATTCCCTTCGCGCCACCACCAACATCGATCGTGTCGCCAACACCAAATTGATCTTCAGCGACGATGAAGAACCCACTAATGAAATCGCGGACCATCGTTTGCGTACCAAAGCCCAGCGCAACGCCCACGATTCCGGCTGTCGCTAAGAGTGGGCCAAGGCTGATACCCAACACCTCGAGAATAAAAAACAATCCGACGAACCACACGAGCGCAGTGCCGATCGAACGGAAGACTGCGGTAAGCGTCTCGAGCCGTGCCTCGGTCCGCTGTGAGCTATCACCAGAAGTGAGAATCGCTTCTGACGTGCGTCGACGCAAATAACCCTTACCGCCGCGTTTGGTGGGCGATCCAGACACCAACAATCGATTCATCGATCGAGAAATCATCCAGCGCACAATCATCGCCACGAGCGCGGCACCGACGATGATCACAAGAATTGTTAATGGTTTGGCAACGAACCACTCGGCGGCCCGAGCCCAACGTTTGGAACCGGTCCAATCGAAGACATGCTCACAAAGCCAACCCGTGTTGTCGCCACATGCGTTCTGAAGTGCTGCTGGGTCGGTGGCGGCGAGAAGCGATGAACTGATCACGGACTATGACGGTACGCGAAACGGGACCCCCTCAGGGGTCCCGTTCGAGAATTCAGCACTACGCAGGGTTCAGGACGCCAAGTTGGCGTTCACGAAGTCCCAGTTGATGAGGTTGTCGAGGACAACTTCGATGAACTTGGCCCGTGCATTGCGGTAATCGATGTAATACGCGTGTTCCCACACATCGATTGTGAAGAGTGCCTTGGCGCCATGCTTCATTGGAAGGTCGGCGTTAGGGGTCTTCATGATGGCGAGCTTGCCGTCTTTTTCGACGAGCCATGCCCAACCAGAGCCGAACTGCGTAAGACCGGCATCGGTGATCTGCGCACGGAATGCGTCGTAGCCGCCAAAGTCGGCAGCAATGCGATCGGCGATTGCGCCGGTCGGCTGGCCGCCACCATTCGGTGACAGAGAGTTCCAGAAGAAGGTGTGATTCCAGACCTGAGCTGCATTGTTAAACAGCGGTCCTTCAGCCTTCATGATGATGTCTTCAAGCGACGCGTTTTCATCCGCGGTGCCGGCGACAGCCTTGTTCAAGTTGTCGACGTAGGTCTGGTGATGCTTGCCGTAGTGGTATTCCATGGTCTCGGCACTGATTGTCGGTGCGAGCGCATCTTGGGCGTACGGCAGAGCGGGAAGCTCGAAAGCCATGAAGGTTCCCTTCCTCGGAAGTTCGTTAGTGAGAATCCGCAATCTAGCGGAGGGTCGCCACGTTTCCGCAGGCGAGCGGCGACCCTCGCTGGATTAGCGCAGTCCGAGGAGTGACGAACAGCCCGGCCATGCTCCCCAGCCCGAGCCGGCCAGCACCCGCTGAGCGATTTCGATCTGCTGTTCACGAGAGGCATCGGCGGCAGAGCCAGCGAACTCAGTGCCGCCATTCGAGGCCCAGGTGCCATTAGCAAAGCCAAGACCACCGGCGAAACCGGGAACCGAGTCGGTGGCCCAATTGCCACGGGTCTCACACTGAGCGAGTTCGTCCCAGACTCCGGGGTCAGAAGGATCGACGACAACCGCAGGTCGGGTCTGCACCTGCCGAGGGGCCACCGTGACGGGGGGAGGCGGTGGCGGAAGCGTGGCAAGGGCGGCGGCGATATCGGCCATGGCGGTGTACATGTCGGTGTACTCAAGGGTGGTGGTCGTTGCCGAGGGGGGCTCTTCACCCTTGGCGCTGGTAGCGCTGGTAACCACACTGACCACGGAAACTGCCATCACAACCACAAAGGCAAGAGTGGCGACTGCTCCGTGAGGGAGACGAACAGAACCGATTGACGATGAACGTACTGCAGACATCTGGTGCTCCTTTCGTGCATCTCCATGAGCTCCGCGACCATCACGGAGACGCCGACCGGGCGAACCCGTTCGTCATGGAACTGCAACAAAGCACCCAAAGGTTTGCGGCGTTTGTCATCAAACTGCAACGACCCTAGGGCCTGTTTTTGCGTGACTTTCGACACGCCCTAAGGGCCCCTAGGGATCGCGATAACAGTTCAGCACGTTATCCACAAGAGATCCACAGGCGTCAACCACCCGATTTAGGCCCAATTACAGATTGGCCAGGTCTTAAACGCCGCTGATCCCGATCGGGCAACTCACGCCAGTGCCACCAATTCCGCAGTAGCCGTTGGGATTTTTAGCGAGATATTGCTGGTGGTAATCCTCGGCGTAGAAGAACGGACCGGCCAAGGCAATCTCGGTCGTGACCGCGTCGAAGTGCGCAGCGGCCAGCATCTCGCCAAAGCGAACCGCGCTCGCCTTGGCGGCATCGAGTTGGGTTTGGTCAGAGCAATAAATCGCTGAGCGATATTGGGTTCCGATGTCATTGCCTTGGCGATGGCCTTGGGTCGGATCGTGGTTCTCCCAGAAACAACGAAGCACCGTGTCGAGATCAGTTTGCGTTCGGTCCCATACAACCAACACCGCTTCGGTGTGCCCAGTGAGACCCGAGCATGCCTCTTCATAGGTTGGGTTCGGTGTGTAGCCGCCGGCATAACCAACGGCGGTTGAGTAGACCCCGGGGAGTTGCCAGAACTTTCGTTCTGCTCCCCAGAAGCAACCCATGCCGACAACAAGTTGCTCGCAAGTGTCGGGAAATGGTGGAGTCATCGTTGTGCCGAGCACAAGATGCGTGGGTGACACGGGCATGGTCTGATCGCGCCCAGGAAGCGCAGCAGCGGGGTCGACCATCTCTGGGGTTCGTGAGCCAAACAACATGGCCTAAGGCTACCGCCGGGGCCCACAATCGAGCCGGGTTCTAGGCTCAACACATGCACGTCGAGGCCGTTGAACTGCGAGTGATCGCTTTGCCGATGGTCGCTCCGTTCGTTGCGGCACACGGAACCGTCAGTTCCCGCACGGCGGTGCTTGTTCGCATCCTTGGCAACGAGGGCGAAGGCTGGGGCGAATGTGCCGCTCTCCCCGAGCCGACGTATAGCGAAGAGTTCGTCGACGGCGCGTATCTGGCGCTTCAGGAACAACTTGTCCCGCGACTGCTCGCCACTGCTGGAACCTTCGCCCCTTCCGATCTCGAATCGGCCTTCGCTGACGTGATCGGTCATCCGATGGCGAAAGCATCAATTGAGTTGGCGCTTCTCGACGCGCAAGGCCGGCGCGACTCGATCGCGCTGGCGCAGATACTTGCTCCGCATTCACCCGGGCCTTCGCAACATGTACCGGCAGGCGTCGCGATCGGATTACTGGCCACGCCTGAAGACCTCGCCGCCGAAGTTTCGACACGAGTTGCCGAGGGATACGGGCGCATCAAAATCAAGATCGCCCCGAGCCGGGACATCGAATTCATACGAGCAGCGCGAAATGCTGTTGGCGTTGACATCGAACTGAGTGTCGATGCAAATGGCGCCTACACACTTGATGACGCGAAAACGCTTGCGGAACTTGCTGATTTTGATCTCGCCTACATCGAGCAACCGCTCGCCGCTGATGATCTCTTGAACCATGCCGAATTAGCTCGACGCATTTCAACGCGTATTTGTCTAGATGAATCGCTCACCTCAGCAACGGTGACCCGTGAAGCTCTCGATATGGGTGCGTGTTCGGTGGTGTGCATCAAAGCTCCGCGTTATGGAAGCTGGGTCGAGGCCGCTTCAGTCCTTGACCACTGCGCTGGTCTCGGAATCGATGCATGGGTAGGCGGAATGCTTGATTGCGGAATTGGTCGAGCCGCGAATATTGCACTCGCCGCCCATCCCGGCGCATCGCTAACTGGCGACATTGCTGCCACTGACCGATTCTTCACCGAGGATGTGTGTGCGCCATTTGTCGTTTCAGGACCGAGCGGCGGCGGAACGATCACGGTTCCGACCGGACCCGGCCTTGGCATTTCAATCGACGCTGCTGCGCTGTCGAAACTTACGTTACGTTCGACCATCATCCGACGCTGAACCCGTCGGGGCTCTAAAGTCGTCGCCCATGAGCCTCCTTGATCGATTCCGTGTTGATGGCAAAGTCGCAATCGTTACTGGTGCCGGACGTGGCATTGGTGCTGCCTCTGCCCTTGCCCTTGCCGAAGCGGGAGCCGATGTTGCCATCACTGCCCGCAGTGCTGACCAGCTTGAAGAGATCGCAACCGCCATCCGCGGCTTCGGCCGTCGGGCCTTTGTTCTTCCTGGCGACGTGAACAAGCTCGATTTCCTCGGCGAATTCGCCAATGCCGCAATCGAAGAACTCGGCAAGATCGACATTGTGGTGAACAACGCAGGCGGGTCACCTCCTGCAGCGATCACTGATGTGACTGCGAAATCATTCGAGGACGCATTCCACTTCAACGTCACGACGGCTCTTGCGATGACGCAAGCCTGCATCCCTCAGTTGGTCGAGAACCACGGTTGCGTCGTCAACATCTCTTCGATGGCTGGCCGCACTGCAGCCCGAGGCCTGACGCAATACGGCGTTGCCAAAGCAGCCCTCACCCATCTCACCCGCTATCTCGCCACTGACCTCAACCCCAAGGTTCGTGTGAATGGCATTGCTGTCGGTTCAACCGCCACCTCAGCGCTCGAAACCGTTCTCGTCATGCCTGAAATTCGCGACGCCATGATCGCCAACACGCCACTCCGGTTTATCGGCGAGCCCGAGGACATCGCTCTCGGCGTGTTGTATCTCTCGTCGCCCGCAGCGCGTTACGTCACCGGCAAGATCATCGAAATCGATGGTGGCACCGAGTCGAGCACGCTCGAAATGCCATTTCCCGATTTCTGAATCGGGTTCGCAGGATTAAATCGCGACCGTGTTGGTGTCGCGCCCAGACCGCAATGTCGTTCCCGGCGTATCGCCGGTGACATTGCCGTCACGCACGATTGCGACACCATTGACGATGGTGGCATCGATACCAGTGGCTTCCGAATACAAACGCCATCCGTTTGCGGGAAGATCCTGTCGCGGCACAACTGTGCCGGGCCCGACTGTGTCGGGATCAAGGATGACCAAATCAGCGAACCATCCTTCGGCCACCTGACCGCGATCGCGCACGCCGTAGAAACGTGCGGGAGCATCAGTAAACAACTGCACTGCGCGTTCAAGCGACATCAGCTGTCGATTACGTACCGCTTCAGCAAAGAATCCGGTGTGGCACGCAAACGTCTTCATCATGTCGAGATGGGCGCCTGCGTCGGATCCGCCGGCGATAACTCGAGGGTCGGATTCAAGCAGTCGAACGCGCTCTGCCCACGCCTCATCGTCGGTGCCAATGAATCGAGGTTCAAGACCAGTCTTCAGATCATCGGCAACCACGATGTCGAGCAACGCATCGATCGGAGCAACACCCTTTTCTATGGCAATGTCAGCCACAACACGCCCGACGTACTGCTGCAGTTCGTCTTTCGACACGTCGATAATGCGGTAGTCCGCAATTGCAGCCAGTGAATGCTGGGGAGGCATTTGCGAAAGGGCAGCAGCGATCGATGCCCGCACAGCGGGATCGGCGAGTGCAGCTTTACGTTCGGGCAGCGGAAGATGAATGACATCACTGACGCCCGGGAGAATGTCGAGCACAAAGCCTGAGGCGAAACACAAACGCATTCGCATCGGCTCGGGCAGGCACAGACCCACGACTCGCCCACCCTTTGCCGAAGCCACATCGGACGCCGACAACTTGTTCTCACGCCCAGCAGCAGCGGTTGGATCAGAAGAAACAACCATGACGTTCCAGTTGAGTGAACGCTGTGCAGCAACGCTCATGTCGGCCATCAGATTCATTTCGTCTTCTGTGAAGGTGCCAGCGGCTGACGCAATGAATTCGAGTGAGGTTCCCGCGTGTTGTCCGGTGGCAGCAGAAAGTGCGATGAACTCGTCACGTGTCGCCCATCGGGATGGAACGGGGTTTCCTTGATGATCGCTGTGGCTATTTGACGCCGTGCTGGAAAATCCCATGCCCCCTTCTTCGATGCTTCGGTGAAGGAGAGCAACCATTGCCGCGATCTGGCCGGGCGTGGCCTCGTAACCAACCGCGTCTTCACCCATAACAACTCGACGCAGCGCGCTATGGCCGACCATGAAGCCTGCGTTAACGGCGAGATTTCCTTCAAGGCGGTCCAACCACGAACCGAACCCATCCCACATGAGATCGAGTCCAGCTTCGAGTGACTCGATCGGCATGCCTTCAACACGAGCAAGCATCGGAATCAGGTATTCGGCGGCTTCAGGAGTGACCGGCGCGATTGAAAAGCCACAGTTACCGCCGAAGACTGACGTGACGCCATGCAGCGAAGACGGAGTTGCCGCAGGATCCCACATGACCTGCGGGTCGTAATGGGTATGGAGATCAACAAACCCAGGAGTAACGACGCGACCCTCGGCATCGATGGTCTTGGCTGCGGACTCGGTGATGTCACCGATCGCCACAATGCGACCATCGCGCACGCCAACATCGGCTCGGAATCGGTCGCGACCGGTTCCATCGATAACCGTGCCGCCCTTGATCAGAAGATCGAGCATGAAAATTCCCCCTAGACACAGCCGTATGGCTTCTGTGATCAATCCATCCTGCCACTCGCGATGACGAAACGGAAAAAGTCAGCTCCAGTTGTGGTTTCGGATCACCGACACTGCGGCTGTTGCGATGTCTGATTGGGCCGAAGCGCCGGGAACCGTTCCCAGGCTTATCGGCGTCGAAGCTTTCCCATCGCCCATACACGGGCCCGAAGTCCACCAATTGCGGCCCAATAATGAAGGCCCAGCAATTGTCTCCCACACACAACCAGAGGCGAATGAGTCTGACTCCACAACGTCAATTCGCTCGGCCCACGAAGCCCCCGACTCGCGGATGCCAACGACTGCTGCATCGATCTGAGCGTTAATTGCGTCGGCAAGCACAACCTGTTGCCAGGGAAGCAACGCTGAGAGTCGCGGTGACGCAGGTGAGTAGTGCGAATAGAGAAGCTTGGCGTTGATCGTGTGAGCGAGCAGATCAAAGGAAACAGCCATGAGGCGTTGCTTCACCAATTGCGCAGCAAGCAGGCGGTTCACGCATTCAACAAACTGCGGACGTTGAGCGACTTCATCGCTCCAACGAGTGCACAGATGCACTGCACCCGACGGTTGTTGCAGCAACGCTTCTCCCCCGAGGCTCGCGAGAACGATGTCGGGATCATCCTGCTCAATACGCTCGAGAAGGTTGTGTTGTGCGCCTTCCGCCGGTGCATTGTCATCGTGCGGAAGATTGAGCCAACTTGCAAGCGTTGAGCCGGTTACTGCGTAGTTCGCATAATCAACTGCACCGAGCGACTGTGAAACCTGCGCAGCCCACGACGCTCCATTCGTTCGACCAAAGTCTGCGCTGAAGGAAATCTCATCAGGTGGCGAACCCGGACCATTTCTTCCGTTCGAAGAGCATCGTGTGCCCGCCGAAGTTGCCGAACCATCGCCAATCCACACGGGACGACACTCGGCGGCATTCGTGATCGGAACCAAGGCTCCTGAACTAGAGGCACCGAATCCGGCGATCACCCCATCGCCAAAGGCTCGAATGCGCAGACTCTGAGGGATCACACGTGCCGCAGTGGAACCCGAGGTTTGCGCCGACACTGACACCGGAATCAAGAGAAGTACAAGCGACGCAAGGCCAACCACGAAGAAACGTCGACCAAGCAAACTCGTACGCACGATTAGTGACCCTACCGGTGGGCACCGGAGAGACGACAGCGCGGTCACCCATAGACTTACCTCCCGTGGCTTCCGACGACACTCCTTCTGATCTGCGTCCGGCCTATCCGCCTCCTCGGCATGCAATGAGCCTTCTGGCTCTTGAATCCGAACAGGACCTGTCCGGTGACGTCCGCGGATGGATGCCTGTCACTCCCCACACGGTGGCCGCCGACGGCATGCCCCGCCTGGCCACGGTCGCCATGCTCGTAGATGCGCTCGGTGGATTGCGTTCGATCACCGCCTCGGATCCTGAATGGGCATTTACCGCGGACATGTCGATCCACCTTCTTCCTGCCGGTCCCATCGAGGTCCTGCAGGCCGATCTGCATGTTCGCCGTCGTGGCCGGCGAACACTCGTCATCGAAGCTGAATTACTTGCCGATGGCGAACGCCCTGCTGGTTCAGCACTTCTCACGTTTGCCGTCGTTCCCCGACCAGAACATCTCGTCAACATCACCATCGATATGACACCTGGCCGACGAATGATGAATCGCAATTCTGAGCACGAACATCTCTCGGGCGACTACCTCGACGAGATCCAGCTCCTTGTTACTGAACCCGGTAGCGCAACGATCGAGCTGCATCCCGCAGTTTGCAACACCGTTGGCGCGTTGCACGGTGCAGTTCACGCGTCACTGGTCGACGAAGCGTCAGCATCGCTGGCTCGCTCGCTCCTCGGTCTCGATGTCGTCACTACCGACATGCACCTTGCCTATCTCGAACTTGGCCGTGTTGGGCCCCTGAGTGCAACAGCTACATCAGTCGGCGGCCCTTCCTCTGACCGTGTCTCGACAGTGGTTGAGATTCGTGATGGAAACGGAATGCTCGTTTCTTATGCCACGGCTGAAGTGAGCGCACTATGAGCGGTTTCGGAAGTCCTGCCGATATCGGCGTTGCGCAATACCTTTTGATGACGATCGAGGAAATCGGTGATGGGACTGCTGCACTTCCCCACACCCGTGGTCACTTTCCTGGAGCGCCAAATACGTTCGATGCCAATGGCCGACTCGGCACCGACCTCCTCACGTGCATTATCGATTCGATCGGGGGAATGACCTCAGGTCTCGCCAGCCTTCCCGACTGGATCGTCACCACCAATCTCATGGTTCGTCGCGCACCCGACTCGCTCGCCGGAAGTCGCGGCACAGGGGCACTCACGCTCGACACTCACGTACTTCGACGAGGACGCTCATCGGTCGTTACGAGTATCGATACCACCGACACTTCGGGTGCAATGGTTGCGACCGCGTGGATGTCCTGCGCGATCCTCACCCCCGCCAATGGTCCTCCGCCGTTTAACCGGCCGGTCAAACCCTTTGATCGAGCCGTCCCCAATGATCCGATCTTCGACACACCACCGCATGAGTTTTTCAACCTTTCGGCTCGTTCAACCCCCGGGGTCGTTTCATTGACTGTCGATCAACGACTGCGAAACCCATGGGGGATCCTTCATGGCGGAGCGAGCGCCGTCGTGCTCGATGCCGCCGCGCGCAGCCTTGTTGTTGGTCGGCCCACAGCCGAGGCCACCCCTGAGGCCATCATCACCGATCTCGCTGTCCATTATTTGAGTCCGGGCCGAGTCGGCCCTGTCGTGGCCTCCGCCACCACCACCGGCCATCGCGGTCGGGACCATCTTGTAAGGGTCGAGGTGAGGGACCAGGGCTCCGACAACCGGCTCATGGCCCTTGCCATGACGACCGTTCGCTTGCTGGACTGAGGTTCGTTACCCGCCGGTAGCAAGGGGGGCGCTCTGTCCCGTAGCGTCTCTCCCGACAACTGCCGGGAGGATCCGCCATGGGTATGACATTTGAAGACGCAGTGGCAGTCCTCACTGGTCCCGGCTCGCCCTTCGAGATTGCAGAGGCCGAGGTGCTCGGCCGGACCAGTCGGATCTTCACCCAGATTCCTCCGACTTTGCGCGACCTGTTTGACCTGATCCGCGCACGTCCCGCCGACGACGTCTACATCGTTTTTGAAGACGAACGTTGGACGAACGCCGAGGTCCTCGAGAGCATCGACCAGATCGCAACTGTTCTGGTCGAGCGTTACGGAGTAACCAAAGGCGATCGCGTTGCTATCAACATGCGCAACTTCCCGGAATGGATCACTGCGTTTGGCGCCGCAACTTCCATTGGCGCAATCGCAGTTTCAGTGAACGCGTGGTGGACCGGACCAGAAATTGAATTCGGGCTCGTCGATGCAGACGCCAAAGTTCTGATCACCGACCGCGAGCGCGTCGACCGAATTGGTGACCGTCTCCAAGCGTTGAATATTCATGGACTCGTCGTGCGCGCTGAGGGTGAACTCCCCGCAGGATGCGACCATCTCGCCGATGTCGTTTCACCCGGAGCGACAATGCCCGAGGTCGAGATCCATGCCGACGATGACGCCACGATTCTTTTCACTTCAGGAACGACCGGCGTGCCAAAGGGCGCCGTTTCGACCAACCGTGGCGTGATCTCAGGGCTCTTCGCATTTGCCTGCCGCACGACAGTTGAAGCACTTCGGTGGGCGCCCGATACTCCACCCGATCCAGCGACTGCGACACCGCAAAACCCCGCATGCTTCATTCTTACTGTCCCGCTCTTTCATGTGACCGGTTGTGTTCCAGTCATGCTTGGCTCGGTCACAACCGGAGCGCGCCTTGTGATGATGCGCAAGTGGGACCCACTGCGCGCCCTGCAACTGATCGAACGCGAGAAGGTCACAAACTTCGTCGGCGTTCCCACCATGTCGCAGGACCTCATCAGTCATCCCGATTTCGCGAAGTACGACACCTCCAGCCTGAAAAATGTTGGTGGCGGTGGCGCACCGATGGCGCCTGAGCTTGTGCGCAAGATCGAAGGGTCCTTTGCTGGCAAAGCCAGCCCACAGCTCGGCTACGGCCTCACCGAAACCAACGGTTACGGACCCGGCAACACCGGTCCCGATTACATGGCCAAGCCTTCAAGTACGGGTCGCGTTGTGCCCATCATGGGTGTCAAGATCGTCGACCCCAATGGTTCGCAACAACCAAACGGTGAAGTCGGAGAGGTTTGTCTCTCTGGTCCGATGCTTATCCGTGGGTACTGGAATCGCCCTGAAGCAACCGCCGAATCGATTCGAGACGGCTGGCTCCACACCGGCGACCTTGGCTATATCGACGATGAAGGATTTGTGTACGTCGTCGATCGCATCAAAGACATGGTGTTGCGCGGTGGCGAGAACATTTACTGCTCAGAAGTTGAAGCTGCGATTTTTGAACACAAAGACATCCACGAGGTCGCAGTGTTCGGTCTTCCGCATGACCGTTTAGGCGAAGAAGTCGTTGCCGCCGTACAACCCACACCGGGAACAACGATCGACATCGATGAACTCACGGCATTCCTCGCCGAACGGATTGCCCCGTTCAAGATCCCGTCACAGTGGTTCGTGCGCGATGAACCATTACCGCGTGGAGCAACAGGCAAGATCCTCAAGCGTGAAATCCGCGACCTTGTGCTCGACGGGAAATTCTGAAAATCACATTCGGCCTGTAGATACCCAATTGATCACTGCAGCGACAACAGCAGTTGTCAGGCTGATCAACGCCACCGCTAAAGCCGTTCTCGACGCAACGGTTCTCGATATCCGACCGGCGAAAACCTTTTCTATTGGCGAGAACGTCCAACGGGGCACCCAGCCGATGAGGGCGAGAGCAAACAACGGGACTGTGTAACGCGCAATTTGATCACCCATGTGCTTCCCCCACGTTGTGTCATCGAACCAGATGAATGCCGAGGCGTAGATCGAGACAACGAGCGCTACGACACCGGCTCCGACCGACCACCGCAACCACCCACCGAATCTCCTAAACCACTCGAGGTCGTAGAGCACCGCCGCCACGACGAACGAAGCGATGAGTAACCACGGAAGAAATCGGGGCGGATCACTCGTCCAAATTCCGAGACGCCTCGACCAACCCTGCACCGTTTCATTCAGCCGAGAGAACCAATCCGTGGCGCAATGTCGAAGAAATCCAATCGGGTCATGAAGCAAACGCTGTTTCTGTACATCGGGCTGAACGGTGATCGGGTCACTGATGCTTTCGGCGACACCTCCGTAGTTTGATGACGCAGCCACAACTACAGAAAGCCCTCCCACCGCTATCGCCGCCAACGCGGCACATCCCGCAGCGAGAGCAGTTCGATTTCGGCGCGCAACGATCGCCAGAACCCCGAACAACGACAGAACCAGAAAATACGGAGGCTTCGATACAGCGAGAAGAAGTCCGCTCCCTAGAACCATTGCGACAGTTACGCGGTTTACATCTCGGGAACGAACAACCTCACCATCGCCGTTGACAGCCTCAGCCCAGACACGAGTGAAGACAGCAACGACTAGCGCAATCGATGCGACCGTCAATCCGTCGGGAGAAACTGCTGACGCAAGCGCCAGATTCATCGGGATGATCGCGCCGAGAGCGATCGTCCAGCGAAACGCGACCGCTATACGAAGCGCGAGCCCAATAACGAGCAGATACAAAAACAAATTAGCGAGACGTCCGAACCAGAGAACGACAACACCTGGAGCCTCTAATAAATTCGGAACCCACATGCCAATCGCAGAAGGAAGGTAGGCAACAGGGCTCGCCGCTGTCGTTGCCCCGGTGTCGTAGTCAAAGGTGTTCTCCCAGTTGGGAGTCGACCTCAACAATGACCGCATCATCGTGCCGTTGATAAACGCCGGACCAAAGAAATTCGCGATCACAAGATTTTCGTCTGCGCGATAACTCTCCGGGATTTGCGAGATCAACTTCCCATCAATCTTGTGGGGCATAAGACGTCCGTCGGCCATCGACAAACTCCGAGCAAAATGCGTCGCTTCATCGGCCCCACCAGACCACGGAGGTGTAACGAAGACAAACAACAACCCGACGACAATTCCGACGACGGCAACAAGTCGAAGCGGGCCATCAAACCAACTCGGAACCCGCCGTCTCATCGCGTCAATCACTCGTCACCGCCCCACCTAACCGTCGCCGATGCTGCTTCAGACGCGTGAGAGGCCTCCACAATGCGGAGGCCTCTGCACGTTCCCCCCGGAACTTCGACGGGCGTTGAAAACTCACCAATCAGGCCGGTCGGCGGGTATTCAGTTCGGTGACGTTGTCGTGCATGATCAATTTCTGCACTTCAGGTGAGAACTCTTTGAGTTCATCGACGTAGTCCAGCGGTGCTGGCATGCCCTCGATGTGTGGCCAATCGGAACCAAAAATCACGCGATCGGAACCCATGAGTTCGACAACCTCGTGCACGTCATCTTCCCAAAACGGATTGATCCAGATTTGGCGACGGAAGGTTTCCGAAGGACTCTCCTGGAACCAGCCCGGCATCTTCTTCGCTGTGTTGTCAAGCTTCTTGAGCAAACCACGAAGGAATCCGGAACCATTCTCGACAGATGCAACTCGAACATTCGGGAACCGATCGAACATTTTGTCGCACACGAGCGAACCAAGGAAGTCCTCGATCGGGCGGTCGAACATGGTGGCCATACGGAGCGGCTGCGGACGGGACTGCTGGCTGAAGCCCGCAGAGAATCCGTTGTCTTCGCCGTAACCATGGGAGCTGTAACCCGAATCGCCCGCATGAGCGACAACAGTGATACCTGATTCGTTCGCAAGCGCCCAGAATGGGTCGAACATCGGATCGGCGGGCGAACGCGGTCCGTCGACGGTGGTGGGTGCAGCCGGACGCATAACAACTGTTGTCGCCCCGTTGTCGAGTGCGAACTTGAGTTCGCTCACGGCCCAGTCGACATCAACGAGGCTGATGTAGGGAGCGGTGAAAATGCGATCCTTGTGATTGAAGCCCCAGTCTTCAAGCATCCAACGGTTGAACGCAGTGAACACCTGCATGACCGCCCACGGATCTTGGTGGAGTGGCTCTTCATAAATCATGCCGAGCGTGGGGAACAGCCAGCACTTCTCGAGACCGTAGTCATCGAGCGTCGCGATTCGCGCATCTTTGTCGCGGTATGCGGGACGGATTGGCTCGCGCTGCTTGAGAAGTTCGATTGGGTTTTCATTGTTGGGATTGCCGCGGAAGTAATCCTTCAACACCCCCGGAAGCGCTACCGGATCGAACGTCGGGTTGACCACGGCGTGGCTGACTTTGCCGCCAATGACGTGGTACTGACGCCCGTTGATCGTGCACCACTCAATGGTGCGCGATGCGGTGCGGGGATCGAGATGGCGAGTAAACGCATCGATCGCTTCGTAGTAGTGGTTATCGCAATCAAAGACGGGGAATCCAAGTTCGGTCATGGCGACAATCTACGACACAACGGGCTCTTCAGACAACCTTATGTAGTACGACGTTGCCGCCTCGGCCCACTCGCTGAACCGGAGCTGGAAAACCTTCCGGGCTCGGGTCCCGACCCAATCGGCGGGCAGCAGCTGAGGAGGCAACGACGGGTCCACGCTCAGAAGGTGGCGCCACTCGTGGGCCAGTCGGGTGCGTAAGGCAAAGGCTTCACAGTCGTCCGCTGGCACAGCCCTCTCGAACTCTTCCAGAAAGGCTTCATGCGCAGCCGCGGCCGTATTGAGGTCCCAGGCCAAGGCCACCACTTCGGCCGGGGTTTCCGCCCCGTCAACAGTTTGAGCACTGAACAGCAACGCCCGATCCTGCAGTCCACAGGCAGAGAGAACCGATACAGCTCCTTCGCGTGAGCCTTCGCCGACCGCGACCCAAGTACCCGGTCCCAGCATCCCGAATCCCTCGAAATCGAGACCTACGGCCAGACGTTCACGAGCCTCGCGGTCAAGCGTGGTGCCAGTGAGCGTCAACAACAAAAACGTTCCGTCCCACGTGCGGTCGGAAACGATCGAACGTTGAACTCGAGGCACCGCCGAGCCGATCATGCGACGACCAGAACTCGTGAGCCGCCAACGTGTGTAGCGACCGACGGACTCTCCCTCGAGCCATCCGTCTGCCGCAGTCCGATTGACCGCTTGGCGCGCGGCGCGGGCTTCGATGCCGAGCGCTTCGAGCGCGCCAACGAGCGTCGTTGTCCAGACCGGCGTGTCGGTGGGTCCAACCCATTGACCCAACACACTGATGAGGAGCGACCGAGCACTTGGTCCTCCGTCAGCGCGACGACGAGTTGCAGTGGCGACAACCATTACGGGAGATCGCCCTCGATCTCACTTGGAGAAATTCCGATATACCGCTCAAGCGCGAGCTGGTTGTTGAGAATGCGGCTTTCTTCTTGCGAAAGCGTGATCCGAGTGAACCCGGGTTGATGGAGACCCCGTTGAGCGGTGCGCAACATGTTGAAATCTTGATTGAACACGGTGCCGAATGCCATCGAATCGAGCGGCACTTCCATTTTCATCGGCTTGACACGAGCGGCGTTTGCGCCGGCACGATCAAAATTGAAGATGTCGAGCCAACATTCGTCGGGATGGTCGCCGGGACGAGTTCGCAATACTGACAACAGGTCCGGATGCAACAACACTGTGATATTCGGAAACACGTTGTGTTGATCCATCATCATGATCTGGGTGTTGTCGTAAGCAGATAAGTCGACGCCCTTCTCCGCTTGAGCATCCCGAACGCATTGAGCCATCGCGTCAAAAAGTGTCGATCCGTCAGGAATCGCAGGAGCCGGGCCTGGGTTCACGGCATCGAGTCCCGCTCGACCGGAATAGACCGATGCAAACGCTTCCCAAACTTCTTGGTCGCTTGGTGTCGGACGAATTCGAGGGGACGGAACGCCATAGAGCTGACGGCTGCGCCCGACGTGATCCCAGAAGACCTGATGGTTATCGAGGTCGGCGAATACCTTCAGCAGTTCAGGGTGCAAACCCTGCACGTGATAGGTCTCGCTAAATCCATCGGCGGCGGTTTTCCAATTCGAAGGCACCTTCACACTGATCTCAAAGCGACAGTGGAAATCGTCCATCCCGAGATACGCCGCATCGGCCGGAGCTCCGCCGAGATAGGTCGGCAAACTCATCGCATCGGTATCGAAATTGATGAAGACCAACGGCCCCCATGTGTCGACAAGCACGGGTGCAAGCCCATACGCATCGTTGTCGATGACACCAAAGTCGCGACGACTCGGTATTTCATTCAGTGAACCATCGAGGTTCCAGCACCACCGATGGAATCCACAGCGAAGCTCGGTGCGACCTGTGCCTGATCCATTGCACAGTTCAATGCCGCGATGCATGCATACGTTCTGAAACGCTCGCAAGGTTCCTTCTTGATCGCGAAGGATGATCGCCGACAATTCCCCAACCGAAAACTCCACCCAATCTCCGGGATCGGACACAGCGTCGATCGATGTCGCCAACTGCCAAACCCGCGGCCACATTCGTTCGGTTTCGAGCGCGGCAAAATCAGGCGAGTAATAGCGGTTAGCGGGAATCGTGATCGGACGACGCGTTGTTGGGCCCGAACCTTCGGCTCGGCTTCGCAATGTTCCGATGTCTTTGACCGGAACTTCTGTTGGTTCTGTGAGATCAGTCATCGTGTCGGCCCCCCGGATGGAATCCGTAATGATCCTGCCACAGAGCGGTCAGGGCAATCGCAGGACCACGGTCACGAAGCAGGACGGTGATGAACCGTCACGACGTAGTCCGGGTCCTCACCCAACATCTCGCCTTCCCACCCTGCCTTGTGTTCGGCCGGAACGAGGCCTTCATGTGAACACCATTCATCGAACTCAGCGATCGTCGGCCATGTGGCTTTGAGTTGATTGCCCATGACAAGCCAACCACCAGGGGCGACATGACGAGCACAGTTCTGCACTGCAATGGAACGGCCGGCCGCGTCGACGAAGCCGATGACATTTCCGGCTGCCACAACAAGGTCGAACTGGCGCCCAATATCGACCGTTGTCAGGTCCGCATATCGCCAATCGAGTTCCGGAGCCCGACGCTTCGCCCGTTCGAGAAGATCGGCATCGAGATCGACGCCAACAATCGCGACTCCGCGAGCATTGAGTTCGATCCCGACTCGACCGAAACCGCATCCGGCGTCGAGTGCCGTCTTTGGCTCGAACCGCATGACGAAATCGACTTCACCGTGCGGGTTCTCCCCCTGTTCGGCCATGCGATCCCAGCGAGATTCGTAATCTTCGAGATTAACGGCCTTGCGCCATTGCGCCCATTGCGCTGAACCAACAGTTGGATCGTCACTCATCGGGCCACCTGTGCAGTTTCGAATCGAGAGTTGTCTATTTCGTCGATGAGCCCCCATGACATCGCCGTATCGGCCGAGATGGGTCGACCGGACAGTCCAAAATACGCAGTGCGATGACGTCCGATTCGGCGCGGAATGCTCGAGGTCCCGCCTGCCCCGGGAACGAGACCCATCGCAATTTCCGGCAAGAGGAACGATGTCTCCGAATGCGCCACCACACGTGCAGCAAATGCAGGAAGTTCGACACCAGCGCCAACACAGTTGCCGTGAACAACGACCTCAACCCGATCAGCAATCGCCACCAATGCAATGCCGGCATTTCTGCTGGTGCGAATGCTGTGCGCCATAACCGGCGCGGGCGCAGTCCCAAACTCATCGAGATCGCCGCCACTACAAAACGATGGCCCTGCTCCGCGTAACGTCACCTTGGTGATTGTCGAGTCTGCACTGGCAAGACGAAACGCTTCCACTAATTCATCGCGCATTCGCGTTCCATACGCATTGTGGACCTCAGGTCGATTAAGCGTGATCGAAAGAAGATTGTCGTTCCGTTCAACGAGAACCACTGATGAGTCGGGACGAGGCCGCGGAGTTCGTGTTGAACGCGACTCCAGCCATCGTGAATACGCATCGCTACCTTGAAGAAGGCTGTAAACCCACGACTCAGCGATAACCGCCTCTGACGCAGACGCCTGTTCTCCAACTCGGAGCAACTGCCCGAACGCAACTGACGCATCAGGAGATACTTCAATCGCAGCAACGAGCGATGAAAGCATTTCATTGAGCGAGTCCCCGCACGAGACCCACGGTGATGACGCGTCTTCACCCGAGCAAAGTGCAACATCAAGGCCGACGACCGCTGAACCGCCAATCGGACCGCCATGGGAGATCCCAATCAGCACCACCGGCATCGTCGAAAGCAGCGCCGTGATACGCAGCAAGTCCTGCGTATCAAACGGTTCGGAGAGATCTACAACAACCGCTGGCGAACCAACGACCACGCCGAGCGCCGTGTCATCGAGACCATCGGCAATAAACGCAAGCAAGTCAGAAGGTGATCGAAGAACCGTCATGAGTGCACCAGCCTGCCCCCAACCCACGTCATGCGCACATGCGTCGAATCGGGTGCCGCCAACACTTCGTCGAGAGGCGCATCGAGAAGGCACAGATCTGCTGCGCTTCCGCACACCACTCGTCGCGGAGAACTACCGGGATCAAGCGGATCTGTGAGATACCAACCCAGCGCCGTACGAGCATCGACTCTCTCGGATTCGCCGATGATGTTGCCCGAACGTGTCCGACGCGTCGCTGCGGTTGCGATCGCGGCCCAAGGATCAGCCGATGTCACCGGTGCGTCGCTTCCAATTGCCACGGCAATCCCCGCTGACTGCAATGACGCCGCCCGATGAAGAAACGGCAGGTCCTCGGAGTCGACCGAACTCAGATAGTGATCGCCGCGCTCACCCACCAAGCCTGGCTGAATGACAACGGTGACGGAACCACTCGCGAGAATTGCATTGAGGTCGTCAGGTAACACCGAACCGTGTTCGATGCGATCGCCAGGATGCGTTCCAGCCAGCGCTAAGGCCGTTACCGCAGTTACCGTTTCCGCACGGCTCACCGCATGAATCGCCACGGCGCGATCTTTGAGATGGTGAGCGGAAATGATGCGAGCAAGCGCATCAGGGTCCAAGCCGGTTACTTCGTCGATAACAATCTTGGCGGGGCCAACCCTTGCGAAATCTGCAACTGCGGCGGGGTCATCAACCCCGAGAAGCACCAAACGTTGCGGAAGTGAATGATCGCTCGCTGCAGAACGAAGAAGTTCAAGTCGTCCCTGGCCGAGATTGGGCGTTGCATCGGTGACACCGGTGATCCCAAATGCGGCGAGCTCAGCTCCTACGCCTCGAAGAGACGGAGCGGTCGGCGGAATGCGATCTGCGATCCATTCATCAAGACGAAGCAGCCAGCCGGTTGGAATCCCATCAGAATCGAGTTCAACTCCATCTGGTAACTCGCCACTGAGGACGAGATCGAGAGCAGCGGTAGACAGCACCCACGCCAGCCCTGATCGATGCTGCACCCGAAGTGCTCTTGCGCCAACAAGCGCATCGAGGCGTCGGCAATCAAGAACGCCATGACGATGTTCGTCGTATCCAGATGCGCGCAACCACCCAGCCTCTGAGTTCGCTGATGCTGACCGAAGCGCATCGTCGAAGGCCAGCGGAGTTTGAAGCGGATCGAGATTGATCCCTTCACGACGAGCCGCCATCGCAAGGAGGTGCACATGGTGATCGTGCAGACCAACGATTAACGCTCCGCCGTCGGCGTCAACAACATTTGCTCCTTGCGTCGCTGCTTCTCGCGTCACTACATCTTGAGCAATTTCGACAATGTTTCCGCCATCAATAACAACCGAGACGTAACGACCTTCAACTTCTGCATTCGTTATGACGGTCTTCATCGTCACCACACCACACGAGCCGAGTGCGCCGCGCTTCTTGCTACTTCGCGAAGTGCCAGGTCGATCGTGACTCCCCCGCCACGAGCAACCGAGCCAGCGACAAGCGCGGCAGCCAGAAGACCGGTCAGCGGATCAGCAACGGCATCGCCTACAAAACTCGGTTTGCCATCGGCAGCCACATCGACCAAACCGCCAGCCGCCGCAGCATCGTCTCCGAAACCAACCCAGTTCCGCCAGGGACCACAGCGCCCATACGCCGTAATCGACACCCAAACTGTGCCCGGACGCTTCTCGACAAACTCCGACGGCACGATGTCCAAACGTTCCAGTGCACGCGGTCGTGAACCTTCAATCACGATGTCGGCCTGTTCCAACAATTCAATGAGTTCGGTTCGCCCTACCTCGGTCTCAATCGCAATCGTTTGAAACTCGTGACCCTCATGCAACCAATCGAACAAATTTCGGTCACTCTCACGAGAGGCATCAGGGCGAGACGAAGACTCCACCTTTATGACTCGCGCCCCGGCGGCGGTCAGTACGCGAGAACACAGCGGACCCGCCCATAGCGAAGAGAGGTCTACAACAACAGCATCATTGAGCGTCATGCCACTTCGACGCTGCCCAATACTTCGCTGGATCCACGGCCTAGCAACGTTCACCGTGCTTCGATCAATCAATTGTTCGTCGTCGCCACCGGGAAATGCCGCAACGGCCAAACCGAGTTCTTGAGCTGCTCCTACAAGATCACTAGTAGTGCGAAGTGCAAGCGCCGACTTGAGTGCACCCCATGGGATCTCTGTTGACTCTGCTTCGACACCAACCCAAGCTGGAAGCAATTCAAGATCATCTTCACGAGGCAGGTGCACCGCGCACCATCCATCGGCAGCAGGAATCAACCGACACAAACCACCCATCGAAACTTGCCGAGCGCCGAACGGATCGGAGAACAGGGCGCGCTTCGAAAGAAGTTCAATGCCGCTACCAATGCTCGGAATACCTAACGAGGAAAGTCGTTCAACGGCCCGATCAGCAAACGCGACCGCAGAATTCCAGCCCGACGATTCAGAAGTCACTGTTCAGGACTTGGCGGCAATCTGAGCCCGGAGTTGCGCGAGGAGTTGCACAAACGCCGCACCACCAAGCGAAGCAAGCTGCGGACCCAACTCTGCCGAAACCGCGTCTTCCGAATTCGTAACTGCGTCCATCGCAAGAATTGTGGCTTTCATCGAACGAACAACCTCGGGAGGACCTGCCGCAGCTTTGGCAGCCATCGCGTGAGCGATACCGAGGAGTTCCGCATCAGGCACGCACTCCCATACCAACCCAATTTCAGCAGCACGCGCGCCGTCGATTACCTCTCCAAAGAGCACCAATGCCATCGTCGACTGAAGGTCCGTAATCCTCCGAAGGCGCCAAGTATTGCCACCCCCTGGATGGATCCCGATCTGAAGAAAACGTGTATCGAACTTCGCCGACTGCCCAGCAAGGATCACGTCGCACGCCAACGCGAGGTTCAAACCCGCACCAACTGCGGCACCATTCACTGCTGCAACCGTGGGTAACGGGGAATTGGCGAGTCGAAGAAAGCCTGAATAGATCGTGCGCAGCTTTTCTTCCGTGTCACACGCGGCGAGGTCATCGAGATCAGCACCTGCGCAGAACGCCGGCGGCGCTCCAGTGACAACGATGGCGCCGACATCGTCACGAGATTCGAGCTCATCCATCCCCTTGAGCACCGCGGTATTGAGCGCTGCGGAAACAACGTTCCGGCGTCCCGGGTCATTCAGGGTGATGGTGGCAACACGGTCAGAAACTTCGAGCGTGATCATGGGGTCATTGTTGCCTGTCTCAAGCAGGGATGCCGACCCGTTAACGGGGAAGGCCCAAAACTCGGTCCCCAAGAATATTTCTCATCACGTTGGAGGTGCCCCCCATGATTGTGTAGGCCGGGGCGTACGCGATTTCTGTTGACCAGTCCGAATGCAACATTGCTTCTGGGCCCATAATCCGGGCGGCAAAGTCGGCGACTCGCTGTTCGTACTCGGTGCAGACACATTTCGTTCCGGCAGCAAAACCCGCAGGCGTCTGGCCAAGCACACTTCGGTAGACCAACAATCGGCCAACGGTAAAGCCGATCTCAAGTTCGGCAATTTCCTGCCGAATGATCGGATCGGTCGTGTCGGCCATCTCGCGGGCATGCAAGTACAGCGCCCGGTTCGAAACCAAACGATCGATCCCGCCACGCTCATGTTCAAGCTGACGCATTGTCTGAGAAAACGCGTTTCCCTCAACGCCAACAAGATTTCCGATCGGCACTCGTACGTTGTCAAACCACACTTCATTGAAGTGACGAGCATCGACCATGTCACGAATCGATCGGACTTCAATCCCCGGCGTGTCCATCGGCACAATGATTTCGCTGATGCCCAAATGCGGTTTGTTGGGAACCGACTCCGTGCGACAAATCAAATAGCAATAGTCAGATTCATGTGCGAATGATGTCCAGATCTTTTGTCCGTTAATGACCCACTCATCGCCATCGCGAACTGCCGAAGTCGTCAACGAAGCAAGGTCGGACCCACTGTTTGGTTCCGACATGCCAATGCACCACGTGACATCACCCGCCAAGATCTCGGGGAGATAGCGCTCACACTGTTCTGCGGTGCCAAACGTATAGAGACCAGGACCCATCTGGCGATCAGCGAACCACGTGGCGCCGATCGGAACACCCGCAGAAATAAGCGCTTCGCTCACGATTAATCGATCAACCGGAGAGCGACCACCGCCGCCGAATTCTTTCGGCCACGTCATTCCGATCCAGCCTCGTTCTGCTAACTCCTGCGAACACTCGCGCGAGAACGAACACAGCCACGAATCATTAAAGCGGCCGTACTTCGCAACGGCCGCGGCCGCGAATGTTTCGGCCTCGGCTTTCAGCGCACGAAGATCGTCGTCGAGAGTGAAATCCACAACTGACAATCTAGGAGAAAGAACGCGAGATGCTCAGCCCAGGAGATCGGCGAGGACCGCACGGCGCAGAAGCTTGCCCGTCGGCGTATGCGGCAATTCATCGCGGAATTCAATGCGATAGGGAGTCTTTGAACTGCGAAGATGCAACTGGCAATAGTCGTGGAGTTCATCGACTGATACCGAGGCGCCCGGCTTCATAACGACGACGGCAGCGATCTGTTGACCCCATTCATCGTCGGGAATTCCTACAACCGCAGCATCGATGATCGCTTCGTGACGACGTAGGACATCTTCAATTTCCGCAGGAGCAATGTTCTCGCCGCCGCGAATAATGGTGTCATCAGCGCGACCCTCAATAAAGAGATAGTCGTCGTTATCGATCCAACCACGATCTTTGGTCGGGAACCATCCTTCGGCATCGACGACGCTTCCGCTTTCGTATTCGCCTGAAACCTGTTCACCTCGGAGGAAGACCAAACCGGGTTCGCCAACTGCGAGGACGGCGCCATCTTCGTCACGCACTTCAACTTCGATACCAGGAAGCACCTTGCCAACCGAGCCAAGTCGAACTTTGGCAACTGGATCACCAGCAAATGCGGCATCGTGATCTTCAGGTCCGAGCAAAGCGATTGTCGATGAGGTTTCCGTAAGCCCATAGGCATTCACGAACCCAGTACCCACAAACAGTTCAAGGGCCTGTTCAAGAACGGGAAGCGGCATGCGTGCTCCGCCGTAAGAGAGCGTTGCTAGCGATGGCGCATCGGCCGGCGAACCATCGAGCAATTGAACGACACGAGCAAGCATCGTTGGAACAACCATTGCCTGCGTAATTCGTTCATTGCGAATGGTGTCGAGCCATACCTGAGCATCGAACGATTCGAGATACACAATGCGACGGCCGGAGTACATATTCGACAGAAGATTTGCCAAACCAGCGATGTGATATGGCGGAACCGTGACAAGCGCGGCTTGTTCTGGTTCAGCTCCGGCAAATTCAACAGTGCCGATGACGTATGCGGTGAGATGGCGATGGCGAAGCAGTGCCGCTTTCGGCGTTCCCGAAGTTCCAGATGTGTAGAGAACAATTGCGACGTCTTCGGGATCGACGAAAGCCGGTAGTTCGATATCGGCCCCGGTCGAAAATTCAGCGTCGAGCAACGTTGACCGAAGTACAACCTTCTCGGGATCGGCGCCAGGAACTTTCGTTGTCTCAGCAATGATCACTGCACCAAGGTTTGCTTCTACCAAGGGTTGCAGTTGTTCATCGCCCAGTCGATAGTTCAGCGGAATAAAGGGAAGCCCCGCGTACGCGGCACCAAAAACAGCGACTGGGAAACTCGCGTCGTTCGTTCCGCAATAGACGACACCGGTCGCGCCCATTGAAAGGAATTTCGCTGCGCATCGCCGAGCAGCCGCATCGAGTTGTGCGTAACTCAGAGTCCGCGATCCTGAGGTAACCGCGGGACGGTCCTCGAGCGTCGATGCCGACATCTCGAGCAAAAGCGAAAGATTCACGCGACGACCTTCAGATCAGTCAGAGGATGGAAGTGGCTTGGCACCTTTGATGGGGACTTCACGCCCATCAGCGGCCAATGCACCAGGACCAGGCTTGGCACACAGGACCTCAATGCCGGAGTCTTCGTCGGCATAGCGCTTGCCGACGAGCGTGCCCTCGCCACTGGCATCGGCATGCCCGCCACCGGGGCGATCGGCCGCAGCGTCCACAACTTCGGCGCCGCCACAGGTAAGAACAACAGGCGAGCTCGGGGGACGGACGACGACGAGTTCGACGCTGCACTCTGGGCAAGCGAGTCGACTACCGGCCTTGATGTCCATCTCTAGCTCCTCCCGAGAGGTGCCACCGTGGCGCCTCAGCGTCTTGGCAACGTATCGCGAGTCGCCACCTTCAGAAAACATGGTCGCACGCGACACGCGAAGTACTCGATGTGCGAGGATCTCGGCTCTCATCACCAGCGGGGGAGATTTCCATGCCATATGTGATTCCGGGCCGATTCGACGGCAAGGTTGCCTTTCTCACCGGAGCAGGTTCTGGCATTGGCCGAGCCTCCTCAGTGCGACTCGCGGCCGAAGGCGCAGAGGTCTTCCTCCATGACATGAATGCCGAGTCGCTCGCGGAAACTGTTTCGATGATCACCGCCGCAGGTGGGACCGCTGTGTCTCGAGTCGGTGACGTCACCGAGCGCGCTGAGTGTTTCGCCGCCATCGCCGAAGCCATTGAAGTGTTCGGTCGCCTCGACGTACTCGTCAATGTGGCCGGAATCGCTGGTGGCTATCACTTCACAGACATGACCGAGGAGCAGTACCGGCGCATGGCTGCAGTGAACATGGATGCGCCATTCTTCTTCTGCCAGGCCGCAGTGCCACACCTCCTTGCCTCCGACGGCAACATCGTGAACATCGCGTCAAATGCAGGGCTCATGGGGCAGGCCTACACAACGGCCTATTGCATGACGAAGGGTGCAGTCGTCCAACTCACGAAGTCGCTGGCAATGGAATATGCGAAGACAGCGTTACGCGTAAACGCAATTGCTCCCGGCGGCATCGTCACAAACCTCACACACAATTTCCAGATGCCATCCGACATCGACTTCGAACTTATGACGCCGTACCTGGGTTATCGAGGTCAAGGTGAAGCTGATGACATCGCCGAACTCATTGCGCTTGTTGCCGCTCCCGGATCAACAAATATTCACGGCGCAATCTTTTCTAGCGATCGCGGAGTAACCGCCGGCTAAGGCCACCTCTTAATGCGATGCAACCGCAATCATCGCGGCCAGAGCCCCGATGGCAACTTTTCGCTGGAACGCTGCTGTTAATGATTCGCCTTGGACATACATTCGGTTATGTAGCGGTCCACCGATAAAGGCAAAGGCAGTTGCAGCGTCGATTCCAGCGCCCAATTCACCGCGCTTTTGAGCGCGATCGACAATCGCTGCCATCACCCGCCTGCGCGGAAGAATGAACTTCTCTTTCACCGCAGCGCGAAATTCAGGGTTACGCCGAAGTTCTACTGCCAAGTCTTCGGCAAGGTCCTCACGTCGCACCGACATTGCTTCCGATGATGAACGCACCATCTCGATCACATCAGTGCGCAGTGAACCTGTGTCGATATCAATGATCTCCGCGTGGAGCGTTGCAAGTGCAGCAGCAACAAGTTCTTGTTTTGTCGGCCACCTTCGGTACAGCGTTGCCGATGAAACTCCCGACTTCGAGATGACTCCGGCCATCGTGAGCGATGCGTAGCCGTGTTCACTTAAGAGCTCGAGTGTTGCATCGAGGATCGCGTGATCGGCCGCTTCACTTCGCTGACGGCCGGGACGGGCTCGCTGTGTACTTGTCGCTGTCATGACCGCACCGGCCCGGTGCCTAAGTCAACCCCTGCATCTCGTTCGACTTCCAACTCGGCCTCGAGTTCGACTTGGTCATCCTCGAGCGCGCCTTCAGCTTCGGCAAACGTGAGCGATGCCAGGCCATCGAGCGGACCGCTCACTTCACTGCGCGCATCATGCGCATGCGCCGGCAACCATTTGAACGCGATGAACGCAGCAAAAAGAATTACTGCTGCGGCGATCTTCATGGCGATATGAATGCCGTCAACATATTCCTGCACGGCGATCTGATGAATCTGCGCTGCGGTTTCAGGCGAGATACCCGGCGTGTTGGCGGCACCAAAGACCGCGCCAGCAACCGATTCCTTTGCTATGTCGATGAGCGGCTGGGCAATTCCAGCAGCACTCATACTGCTCTGCACGCCGGGGCGGTAGACCGCAGCGAGTAGCGAACCGATCACCGCGACCCCAAGTGCGCCACCTATCTGACGCGTCGTGTCGTTCATGGCCGACCCCACGCCGGCCTTCTCGCGAGGCAACGAGCCCATGATCGATTCGGTAGCCGGTGCCATGACGCAGCCCATACCAAACGCCAAGACCATGATGCCGGTCACTAACACCGGATACCCATTCGATGTTGGGACCGTCGAAACAATCAACACGCCAACCGATGTAAGTAGGAGTCCACCGCCAACGACAATTTTGGTGCCGATTCGATGTACGAATCGCGGCGCCATCGGTGCAACACAAATCATCACAATCGACATCGGCATCATGCGCAGGCCAGCTTCGAGCGGCGAATACCCCAGCACAACCTGTGTGTATTGATTCATTACGAACATCTGGCCAAACATCGCGAAGTACACAAGCGTGACTGCAATATTCGCTGCAGTGAAGCGGGGATTCTTAAAGAACCGCATGTCGAGCATGGGGCTCTCGATATGCAATTCCCAAAAGATAAATACGGCGACAATCAATACCCCGGCAGAACCCACCATGACGACTCTCGGGTCAGTCAGTCCCACCGTTGGCGACTCGATGACGGCCCAAAGCACTGCGACTAAACCGACCATAGAAAGCAACGCTCCGACTGGGTCAAGGCGTTGAGCAGTCTCAGCTTTCGACTTCGGCAGAAGCATCCGGCCGGCAAAGAGCAACACGATGATGAGCGGAACATTCACAAAAAACACTGCGTGCCAGGAAAACCATTTGAGCAATAGACCGCCAATGACCGGACCAAGCGCGCCACTTGCTCCAGCGACCGCAGCCCAGACTCCAATGGCTTTAGCGCGTTCTCGTGGGTTATGAAAAATATTTGTGAGTAACGAAAGCGTCGAAGGCATGATGAGCGCTCCGCCAATACCCATCAGCGACCGAGTGATGATGAGTTGATTCGCGCTCTGCGCCATCGCCGAGGCCATTGACGCGAAACCAAAAACGACGAGACCGAGTTGCAGCGCGCCCTTACGCCCGAAGCGGTCACCCAGCGCGCCTGCAGTCAACAACAAACCAGCGAATACGAGCGTGTAGCCATCGATGATCCACTGGAGTTGGCTGGTCGTTGCGCTCAGATCGCGAACAAGCGACGGGATCGCCACGTTAAGAATCGTGTTGTCGAGCGAGATCACAAGAAGGCTGCCGGAAAGTACGGCCAGCGACCACCAGCGGCGCTTCTGAAGTTGCTGTTCGTCCATAAGGCCAACCCTATCGAAACAGTTCTGTTTCGGAATACCCGTGTTTCGTAATTGTGACCGACGACCACCCGTGCGCCGCGACTCTTACCTCGCCCTCACCCTCCCTTCACACCAGTTTCACCTCCGATCCGTACGGTCACCCCCATGGCCCGTCGCTCACGCCCTCATCCCGCATCCCGCAGTCGCCGCTTTGTCGGTTGGGCCAGCCTTGGCCTAGCCACGACCCTCGGCACCGGCATGGCCCTGAGCGCGACCCTCGCCCCCTCCACGGCAGGCGCAACGACCACTCCAAACCAGACGGTCACCACCCCTTCCACAACGGCGAAAGCGCAGAACTCGAGCCCATCAACAACTCAGCGCTCGGCTACTCCCTCAACCACAATCCCCCGCAAGACAACACCCACGCCGAAAGCTCGAACGAGAGCCAGTTAATCGTGGGCTCTGTGTGGTGGTACGTGGCTCGATCTTCCGGCCTTGTGGCGTGGGGACTCGCCGCGCTTTCTGTCCTGTGGGGACTGTTGTTGTCGACCAAAGTGATGGGGAAGAAAGCACGTCCCAACTGGCTGCTTGATCTGCATCGCTTTCTCGGCGGACTCACTGTTGTCTTCATTGCCGTTCATCTCGTTGGACTGTTTCTTGACCCTTACGTCAATTTCGGAGCGGCCCAACTCTTCATTCCATTTGCGTCGACCTGGAAACCATCGGCAGTCGCTTGGGGAATCGTCGCCTTCTACCTTCTGCTTGCCGTCGAAATCACCTCGCTCTTGCGACGCCGCATTCCAAAGAAATGGTGGAAAGCGGTGCATATGAGCAGTTACGGGATCTTTGTCTTTGGCACCGTGCACCTGCTGACCGGAGGCACCGATCGACATTCACAACTACTGCTGTGGACGGTGGCAGGGATGAGCGGTGCCGTTGCAGCCATGACCCTGTATCGAATCGTGACGCCCAAAGAAACTCGAACCATCCAGAGCGATACCATCCGGGCTGCACAACCAATCGGTTGAGTTCATTGCCTTGGAGGGACCATGGAACGGCTCGCTATAGATCTTCTCGCCCCTGAGCTTTACGGCGGCGACCCGTACACCACCTACGCCTGGATGCGAGCGAACGAACCGGTCTACTGGGACGCAGCGAACGAACTTTGGGGAATCGCTCGCTACGACGACATCGTCGACATCGAAAAGCGCAAAGACGTCTTTATCAATTCGGATACGGAAAAGGGCGGCTACCGACCAAATCTTCCCGCCGATAACGCCATCATCGGCCTCGACGACCCCCTTCACATGAAGCGCCGCAACATGGTTTCTCGTCGGTTTACTCCACGCGCAGCAAGCGCATGGGAAGACGACATCCGCGGCAAAGTCACCAAACTTCTTGATGCAGTTCGCGACAACGGAGGATCCGCCGAAGTCATCAACGAAATGGCTGCTCCGCTGCCCGCAATGATGATCGGCAAACTTCTCGGATTCGAAGAAGACGATTGGCCCAAGTTGAAGCATTGGTCGGAGACCACTATCGCTCTCGGTGGCGGCCCTCGATATTTCAATGACGCCGGCATGATCTCCGCTATCGAATTCGCCGGCGCAGCTGCCGAACTTTTCGAAGCAAAGAAGTCCTGCCCAGCCGACGATATTTTCTCGTTCTACACAACCGCTGAAGTCAACGGTTGTCCATTCGATCCCAACGATGCAATCGCTGACGCGCTGTTGCTCCTTGACGGTGGGGCCGAGACCACACGGACAGTTATCGCTTGGACGATTCTCAACCTGATCAGCAATCCCGCTGAAATGACGAAGTTGCGAAATGGCGCCGACCTCACTGTCGCTGTCGAGGAAATGATTCGTTACGTCACGCCGATTCACAACATGTGTCGCGTTGCAAAGGTTGACGCCGAAGTCAATGGCGTGACTATTCCAAAGGGCAACCAAGTTGTGCTGATGTACTCGTCGGCAAATCGCGACGAGGCCCACTTCGACCGACCCGAAGAATTCCTCGTCGACCGCACACCAAACAATCACATTTCGTTTGGTTTCGGAACGCACTTCTGCCTTGGTGCATCGCTTGCTCGCCTCGAGATCCGAGTGTTCTTCGAAGAACTCCTTCGACGCACATCAGGGTGGAAACTCACCCCAGGGACCGAGCCCGTTGAAATGGCGAACGCATTCGTTCGCGGCATTGAATCGGCCCATGTCGATTTCGAGTTCATCGCATGAGCGAGGACCCGGCAGCGATTCCGCTGCCGATCCCGGGCAAAGAAGTTCGGTTTCGTCACATGGACGACCCCGATGTCCCATGGCAGCTGTGTCGAGCACAACAGAACGCCGACGGTTCAACCTCGTACGTGCGCGAGAAGTGGTTCGCGTTCAGTCCCGATCCCCAGTACCTCTCGTTCTACGCGGAATACGACCCGGGGATGATGGTCCGCCGCCATGGCCACTATTCACCTCACATGGTGTTCATCATCGACGGCGGACTTTGGTTTGGTGATCGTTGGTGCCCAAAGGGAACTCATGTTGAGCTTCCGTTCGGTGCCGCGTTCGGCCCCATCCGTGCCGGCGATGACGGCGCGAAGTTGTTCGAGGTCATGATGGGCGACCCGCGTTCGTGGGGAGATCAGCCCGAGGTCTATGAAGCAGCACTGGAAGAGCACGGCGTAACGCCGCTGCCCGACCCGCCTATCGATTTTCCTGATTGGTTATCTGACCTTCGCGCCCATTGGACACCAGCCGCCGAAGGCGACTGAACCGCTACGGCCAGAGCGGTTCGTCGTCGCGGAAGCCGACGTCGTCGCCCCACTGATTACGGAACGAAACATCGTGTGCCGGCTGGCGCGTCGCGACGCCCCACTTGCCCGTGGGATAGCCAAGCGACACACAGCCCAGCATGTTCCAGCCTTCGTCCTTCGGCACGCCGAGGATGTCGAGCACCTCATCGTTATGAAACACGAGCACCTGTGTAAGCGACGTACCGACACCTTCGGCGCGAGCAGCGAGTTGCGCGTTCCAGAGTGCGGGATACACCGACGAGCCACTCGGGTCATGTTGCGCAAAACCAAAGAGATACAGCGGCACGCCTTCGAAATTGTCAGCCAACCACTGCGCTGACTTCTGAACTCGAAGCATCGACTTCGATTCTTCGAGTTCAGGTGCGTCATGTGCAGCGTCGAGACGATCCTTGTAATACGAACCCCACAGGACCGACATCGCTTGGCGATAGATCGGACCAAGTTTTGCCTTCACCTCGGGATCGTCGACAAGAAGGAAACGCCAGTTCTGCGTGTTGCCGCCGCTCGGAGCGCGAACAGCAGCGTCCATGATGCGCGCCTGCACATCCATCGGAATGGGATCGGGCTTGACCCGACGCATTGCTCGAGTCGTATAGAGCGCTTCACGAATGTCCATGTGAATCAACCTTCCTTCGCGGCCTGAATGGCCTTGTGCATTGCGAGAACAAGTGCTTCAAATTCAGCGCATTCGTCGGTCGACAACGAATGCAACACACGAGCCATCGCGAGATCGGTGCCGGCTTCGGCGACTTTCCATTCGCTCTTGGACGAGTCATCAACGGGAATTGTTGCAGCATCCCATCCAAACACCGGAGCCATACCCGGCGAATGCACGACAACCGCTTCGGCCGGTGAGAGCCCCATAGCAAGAACCGCACCGCCGTGAAGCCCGCCACGAAGTTCGCGTAATGCATTGAGGTAGTGCTGCGCTCGCGCCTTCGGTCGGTCCGCTCCTGGAACGGGCAACGACCGCCAACCAGCGAAGAGTGCCGCGCCGGCAGGAGAGGCTGCGTCGCACACCTTTGCTGCAAGTTCTGAAAAACGATCAAGCGGTCCGAGATCAGGAAGATTCGTGTCGCCATAGGCGTGACAGAGGTCGGCCCATTCACCTGCGGCCTTGGCCGGTTCCATCACTTTGCGAGCAAGTTCCCATTGCGTGCGCACCTGTTCGGGGTTCCAAAAGAAGAACGCCGAGGAAACAACATCGGGAGTGGTGTCACCAAGAACTCCGCCGCGACCAAGGACATAAAAGTCGATGCCTGAAAATCCGAGTTCGGCGCCGCGGGCGTAGGTGGCGCCGTCCATCATGAACGCTCCGCCCATATCGCCGATCGGCCTGGCAATCGCTTTGGCGGTTTCAACGTGAGTCATGTGTTCTTCCCCTCCAGAAGATTCTGTGGGCGCGCGTACCCTTCAGACCTGCGAACCCTACGCCCTCACGAGGAAATGGTCACCCCCGCCCGGGCCGGTGTTACCGTTCCACCGTCCGAACTTCGAGGGGGAACCATGGCCGACGAGCAACCGCAGCGGGGCGTAAAGCAGCGCAACAAGATCGTGATGAGTCCCGAGGAAATCGATGAGTTCCTCAAGGGTCGGCGCTCGATGACGATGTCGACCATCAACCCCGACGGAAGCATCCACTCAATCGCGATGTGGTACGGCTTCCTCGAAGGCTGCGTCGGTATCGAGTCGAAGGCCAAGGCCCAGAAGGTCATGAACCTTCGCCGCAACCCCAATCTCACGATGCTGGTTGAAGATGGCGAAACCTACGAAACACTTCGTGGAGTCACGCTCATCGGCAAGGCCGAAATCATCGATGACCCAGAGCGCATGTTCGAACTCGGCATCAGCGTGTTCGATCGCTACATGGCGCCGTACACCGAAGAGATGAAGGGTGCGGTCGAGATGATGCTGCATAAGCGCGTTGTTGTGAAGCTCAATGTTGAGCGCACCATCTCTTGGGACCACCGCAAACTTGGCGGCGGTTACTAAACCTTCCGATCAGTGATCGGAAACTGAGCGTTCAAGAAGGTCGGCGAATTCAGCGCGAGCGGCCGCACGTCGCTCGGGAAGATGTTCGCTTGGCCAGTCGCCTTCGGCCGGCGAATAGTCCTTCAATACTTCGCGAGCCACGGTGAACTTGTGCACCTCGGTCGGTCCGTCGGCGATCCCCATTGTGACCGATGCCATGAGCATGTTCGCCAGCGGCATTTCGTTCGAAACGCCGAGAGCTCCATGCAATTGCATCGTGCGTAGTACCGCTTCTCGGTACACCTTCGGTGTCGCCACCTTCACCGCAGCGATTTCTTTACGAGCGGCGTGTCCGCCCTTCTGGTCGACGACCCAGGCCGCATGCAGAACCTGCAGCTTGAACTGAAGAAGTTCGATGAAGGAATCGGCGATCTTTTCTTGGGTGGCTTGTTTGCGGGCCAAAAGTTCACCCTGTGTCGTGCGGCTAAGCGCTCGTTCGCACAACATGTCGAGACAGCGCGACACAGCGCCAACCGTGCGCATGGCGTGATGCAAGCGACCGCCGCCAAGTCGTGTCTGGGCGATCGTGAATGCTTGTCCTTCGCCACCGAGAAGATTCTCTGCCGGAACACGAACGCTGTTGTAGCGAACATAGGCATGTCCGCCGTGACCTTCTGCTTCTTGACCGACGCCAACGTTCCGAACAACTTCGATACCCGGCGAGTCAGCTGGCACAAGAAACATAGAAGCGCCCTTATGCACAACAACATCGGGGTCGGTAATAACCATGACAATCAAGAACGTGGCATAACGAAGCGATGACGCGAACCACTTCTCGCCATCAATAACCCATTCATCGCCATCACGCACTGCGCTGCACGTAAAGACCCCGGGATCAGCACCACCCTGAGGTTCAGTCATCGAATAACACGAAGAAATGCGGCCATCGAGAAGCGGCTCGAGATACTTCGCCTTCTGCTCGGGAGTTCCGTAGTGAGCGATGATCTCGGCATTGCCCGAATCAGGAGCCTGACTTCCGAACACCGTTGGGCCGAACTGTGAACGACCAAGGATTTCGTTCATATACGCAAGTTGGACCTGCCCATAACCCTGACCTCCATACTCGGGTGTGAGGTGGCACGACCACAGTCCACGATCCTTGACGATCTGCTGAAGTGGGCGAATCGCTTCCTCGTAAAAGGCGCTGGACTTGTTGTAGACCATTTCTTCGCCAGCGAATGCGAGATCAAGTGGTTCAACCTCGGCCTTTACGAACTCGCGGATCCAGTCAAGCTGGTCTTGGAAGTTTGGATCGATGCTGAAATCGGCCATTACGAGTTCCCCCTCGGTGAAATCTGTTCCTACGGTAGGCCCGGTTCAGGCATTCGGCGAAATGCCCGTCAGCTCTCCCATTCGCATCGAAGCGAGGAGACCGACCGAAGATTGCAGCCAGACGGAACCGCTCCGAGATCATCGCTTGCGAGTTTCAATCCCGGCAGTCGATCCAAGATGACCTCGAGCGCAGCGAGCAACTGCTGTTTCGCCATATGGGTGCCGGGACAAAACTTGACCCCAAAACCGAAGGTGAGAATGTCGGCATCGGGTCGATCGATATCGAATTCATCGGGCCGATCAAAACGTGACGGGTCGCGATTCGCCGAAGCGACCCCGGCGAGGATCATCGACCCCGCTGGGATATGCACTCCGCCGATGATTCCTTCTCGTAATGCCATGCGAGGCAAAAGCGGTACCGGAGGTTCCCACCGCAGCAGTTCGCGCACGACCGCCGGAAGAAGTTCTCGTTCGTTGCTGATTCGTTCCAACAGCGCCGGTCGATGAAGCAAGGTCCACAACAAATTGCTCAACGCATCGGAGGTCGTTGTTGCCCCAACAGCGAACAGCAACCGGACATGCGAATGCACTTCCTCGTCGGTCAATGTCACCCCTTGGAACTCGCCAGTGACGAGTTGAGAGATGACATCGGAACCAGGCTGCTCACGTCGAGCAGCAACGACAGGCGCGATCACTTCAGAAAGTTCATCGGCGGCTCTTCGGGCCGCTTCTGGATTGCTCGGTTCAGAGAGGATGGCCAGTGCCCAGTCCCGCTGCCGATCTTCAAACCCCTCAGGTAATCCGAGTTTTCTACTGATCGCCCAGAACGGAAGTCGGTTGGCAAAGTCACCGATGAGGTCACCCTCACCCTTTCGAACAAGACCATCGATCAATTCATGCGCGAGCGGTGTGAGCTCTTCATCGACGAATCTGACTGCGGCACGTGAACGGAACGCTGGCGTAACAAGGCGCCTGTAGACGTCGTGATCAGTGCCATCCATCGAGATAAATGTCCGGCCAACGGTTTTCTCGAGTTGATATTTATAAACCTCGCCACCGGGAAACTCTTCGTTGGAAGCGAAGAACTCCCGCAACGTGTCCCAACTCAAAATGACAAAAGTCGGCATCCCATAAAAAGTTGCTGGAGCGACATCGCCATACTGGGCTCGCAAGGCTCGCAAGGTGTCGTGAAGTTGAGGCCCCGGAAGCGGATCAATAGCAATATCGATTACAGAGCCAACCGCGTCGTTCTCAGCCATAGATTTTCCCCCTTGATGCACGGTACCCAATGATCAGAAGACATGCCCCGCTCAAAGTGTCAGGATGACCTCCCTGAGCGGCAGATGACCGACTCTTCCCAAGACGACAAAGGAATTCCATGAGCGACGGAGCGAAGTACGAACAGCTGGTCCGTGACTTCTGTGATGCCTGGGCCGATGGCGACCACGACAAGGTGGTCGAGTACTTCACCGCCGATGGCGTGTACCACAACATCCCCGTCGATCCGATGGTTGGACACGAGGCAATTCGCATGATGATCGAAGGCTTCACCGCCGGCCTCAAGGTCAAGGTCTTCCGTATCGACAACATTCTTTCGAACGGTCCGATGGTCGTGACCGAACGCGTCGACATTTTCGAAAAAGAAGATGGTGGCGAGATCGAGCTTCCTGTCCTCGGCATTTTTGAATTCGAGGGCGACAAGATCGCGAAATGGCGCGAGTACTTCGACCTCAATCAGTTCATGTCACAAATGGGTTGAGCTATTCGCTCCTCAACCAGCCAGGAACGTAAAGACATCCGGGAACGCGGTTGCGTCTTGCGCGAAGAAACCATGTCCACCCTCGTAGACATGAAGTTCAGCATTTGGAATTCGATCAGCCATCGCTTCGCTATTCGAAAGCGGAGCGATGCCGTCGTAGCGTCCAGCCCCGATAAACGTGGGTGCCGTGATGCGCTTGAGGCGATCCCACACGTCATGAGTGCTTCGTGCAGCCAGTTGTTCGATCTCTCCGCGTTCAGCATCCGAACCTGCTTTCGCTCCGTACTGACCGCTGATGCCATCGACGAATAGCTGATCTGCTGGGTGGGCAGCGAGCCACTCGGGCGTGAACCGCGTATCCATGATCGTCATCGAAATTCCCGCTCGCTCGGATTCATCCATCGAACGGAGTTCATGAAGCGGATACGAGGAACCGCCTGCTCCACCCGGCGATGTGCATAGCAACGCCAACCGCTCGACCCGTTCGGGAACGGTTACCGCAAACTCTTGCGCAACCATCCCGCCAAAACTGATCCCGACGACGTTGAACGTGTCCCAGCCAAGAAAATCAACGAGGGCAATCGCGTCGGCTGCATATTCCGCCATCGAATAGGGGCCAGCGGGAATCTCCGTACGACCCAACCCGCGCTGGTCGTGAAGCACAACATCGAATTGCGTTGCGAGTACGTCGAACAGCGGTCGCATGCGTTCGATCGTTGAACCCGATCCGTTGAACATCAGCAGTCGAGGACCCTCGCCTGCCTGTTCCCAGTGAAGATCGATCCCATTCAGTCGTTCGGTAGGCATGTCACATCGGTTTCCACTCGGGCGCCCGCTTCTCGCGGAACGCTTCTCCAGCTTCGGTCATATTTCCGGTAAAAGTTCCGAGAACCTGCGTGCGGTTCTCGAGTTCCATCGCCGCACGAAGGCTCGACGCATCGAGGTTGGCCCACATGCCGACCTTGGTCATCCGCACCCCGTATTCGGAGTTGTCAGCAACCATCGCGGCAAGTTCAAGCGCCGTCGGAAGCAATGACTCGCCGCTGGTCACGCGATTCAACACGCCATAGCTACGAGCTTCTTCGGCGGTGAACCGGCGGCCGGTCAGCATCAGTTCGGCAGCAATCGTGGGTCCACAAATACGCGGAAGCCAATAACTCGTTCCAAGATCACAAGAGGACAAACCAACGCGAATGAAATGCGACGCAAAAAACGCACCGTCGGTCGCAATTCGAAGATCACAGGTCAGCGCCAGTGCAAGACCTCCACCAACAACTGCACCGTGGAGTGCAGCGATTACAGGTTGCGGGGTTTCATGAATGGCAAGAACCACATCCATCAGATGTTCCTGCATCTCATGAATGAATCCGACTGGCCCTCGACCGCGCGCGCGATCAGGCACGCCACCTGTTCCGCTCATGTCGGCTCCGGCGCAGAACCCTCGACCATTTCCGTCGAGAATTACCACCCGAACCTCACGATCGTGACGAATCGCCGCGAACGCATCGGAAAGCCCATCGATCAGTGCAGGGGTGAGCGCGTTATAGCGATCGGGATCGTTGAGCGTCACCCGGAGAATGCCCTCGCCCACCATTGCTGTTTCAACAATTGCCATGCTGCTCCCCCACGAACTTGGAAATCCAAGTCCACCACATCGCCCACACTCACGCGCCACCTACGATCGTCGCCTATGGATCACCTGAGCGCCGGCGGCATCGTTCTCCTCGCCATCGCCGCTCTGCTCGCTGGCGGAATTAATGCTGTTGCCGGAGGGGGTTCGCTCATCACCTTTCCTACCCTTCTTGCCCTTGGCTTCCCTCCGGTCACCGCAAACGTGACCAATACAGTTGGGCTTGTTCCTGGCTATCTCGGCGGGATTGCTGGTTACCGCAAAGAACTTGAAGGTCAACGCGGAAACGTGCGCATGCTCTTGCCGGCCGCCTTTGCAGGAGCACTGTTAGGCGCTGTCATCCTGCTGACAACCTCGAGCCACGTCTTTCGAATTCTCATTCCGTTCTTGGTGCTCGGCGCGTCACTACTTCTCATCGCACAACCGGCGATTCAAAAGAGGCTTGTCCGACTTCACCCTGAAACCGGCGAAGCCATCGTCTCCGAGCACAACATCGCATCAGTTGTCGGTGTTTTCATTGCCGCCATTTATGGCGGCTATTTCGGCGGCGTTCTCGGTGTCATCTTGTTAGCGATGCTTGGAATCACGATGACCGAGCATCTTCAGCGACTCAATGCGCTGAAAAGCGTGTTGCAGTTCTCGATCAACATTGTCGCAGTAGTGATCTTCGCGATTTGGGGACCAGTGCAATGGGGGGTCGTCGCAATGATGGCTCCCCTCACCCTCGCGGGCGGATGGCTGGGTTCTCACTATGGCCGACGACTTCACCCAACGCTGTTACGGCGAGCGGTTGGAAGCTACGGAATCGTATGCGCCGCGATACTGGCAATTACCGTTCGCTGAAGCGTCAGTCGCGAAGGCGCCGATCAGCCGATGCCGAGTGAAATGTACGCAGGGGTTTGCGAATCGCTGGCCTGATACGGCTTCTTCGCCGAAAGGCCGAAGACAACGAGCAATGTTCCACTGGGACCATTTACGACGTTGATCGACTTCACGTAATCGAGCTGAACGGGAAGCACCGTTGTGGGTGCCGCCGGCGAACCGCTCCAGGTTCCTTGTTGAAGTGTGATCACTAACGCCGCTGAGCCTTGGGTCGCCACCGTTGCGCCGCTGGCATCAAGTACCGGACCGGTTGCATACGCCGCGGTCCAAGCACCAACTGCCGAACCCATCTTCAATTGAATGTTGTCTTCACAGCCCTGCTTTGAGTTCACGATTGAGCCAAGTGCTGACGAGGCGCCCGATTTGCCGCCCGAACTGGTGCCCACGGTGCCGGTAAATGGGCATGCGGTATCGGTGATTTGTTCCCCGCTGCTCACCGTGGTCGAGGTCGAATTGCTCGACGACGAACCACTCGAACAAGCAGCAATGGGGGCGAATAAGGCCACAACTGCAGCGGTGGCGATGATCGTGCGACGAAGCTTCACAGGGTCTCCTCAGAAACGGTTTCGTGTCCCAATGTAGAGCAGACCACGTGGCCCTCAACCAACACCTGAGATCCGATAGGCCCTTGACCCTCACAATTTCGTACACTCCCCGAGTCGCTCACTACCGATGAGCGCTTCAACGAGGGGGATGTCATGGGTCGTTTTGATGGAAAGGTCGTCATCGTTACTGGTGCTGCCCGCGGGCAGGGCGAGGCGGAAGCTCGCCTGTTCGCCGCCGAAGGCGCAAAGGTGATCCTCGCCGATGTCCTTGATTCAGAGGGCGAGGCCGTGGCTGCCGACATCGGCGCGAATGCCCGCTACGTCCATCTTGATGTCAGCAACGAAGCGGAATGGCAAGCAGCAGTCGCAGCAACAAAGGACTTCGGTGGTCGTCTCGACGCACTGGTGAATAACGCAGCGATCATCTGGCCATCAGCGATCGAGGACACAAGCCTCGAGGCGTACATGGCCGTTATCAACGTGAATCAGGTCGGCTGTTTCCTCGGAATGAAAACAGCGATGCCGCTTTTGAAGGAATCGGGCGGCGGTTCGATCGTGAATATTTCGTCCATCGATGGCATCGCTTCGAAGAACGGTCTGATCTCCTACACCGCTTCAAAGTTCGCGATTCGCGGCATGACAAAGACTGCTGCAATGGAATGGGGCCGATTCGGCATTCGGGTGAACTCCGTGCACCCCGGCGGCGTCAACACGATCATGGGTAACCCCATCAACGATCCGATCCTCGAAACGATGCCGTATCAGCAGCAAGCGATTCAGCGCATCGGTTACCCGAATGAAATCGCTGCAGCTGTTGCATTCCTGGCGAGCGCCGAAGCGAGTTACATCACCGGTACCGAACTTGTGGTCGATGGCGGTTGGTTGTCCGGCCGACTTGAACCGGGTCTTCCTGGTTCAAGCGCAACCACAGAAGGATTTGGCTACAACGCATGACCGACACTGAGCCCGCGCCGTTTTCAGCGGGTTGGACCGTCGCCGATGAGCCAGCAACAGAAACTGTTGCTGGCTCGACGCGCGCGCTAATCACCGCACTCCGCCGTGCTGACGCTCCGACAGAATCCCTCGAACGAGCCGCCGCGCTTATTGATGAAGCCACCGCGCTCCTCACCCCTCACCGAGTCGACGCGACACCGATGCAGGGTCGCCTTGGTGAAGGAGGACCCATCGGCAACGAAGCGAAGGAACCTCGTGTTTTCTTCCCTTGGAGTCCGATCATTGGTCCACTGAATCCGCTGTCCGGCGATGTCGAGTTCAATTTCGCCGACGGCCGGACAACCGGACGCGCTTTTCTTGATGCGCAATACAACGGTCCGCCAGGAATGGTGCACGGCGGGATTATTGCCCTCCTCTTTGACGAACTTCTCGGCGGAACCAACGTCTGTAATGGGCTCGGTGGATTTACCGGGACCTTGTCCATCAGATACGAGCGACCAACATGGATCGAACATGAACTCGAACTTGAAAGTTGGGTTGATCGGATCGAAGGCCGGAAGGTTTTCACCGCGGGAACGATTTCGATCAATGGCGAAGTCACTGCCCGCGCCGAAGGAATCTTCATCATGACGCAGGGTTGGAAATCGGAGAAGCCGTGACCTATTCCGATGGAAGCAGTTCAAACGGAACTGAACGAAACGTTCTCGGCGGAGAACTCGAATCTTGCGGAACCGATCCGATGACTGGATTCCTTCGCGATGGCTGCTGCACGACTGGCCCCGAAGATGTCGGCCTACACACGATTTGTGCGGTGATGACGTCAGAGTTTCTTGAGCACCAACGTTCCATCGGTAACGATCTCATTACGCCGATGCCCCAGTATCGATTTCCCGGACTGGTACCCGGAGATCGCTGGTGTGTCACGGCGCGCAACTGGGCCATCGCCTTCAACGATGGCCTCGCTGCTCCCGTTGTACTGGCGTCGACAAACGAAAAAACTCTTGAGGTCATTCCGCTCGATTGGCTACAGCAACTCGCGATCGACGTCCCGCCTGATCTCAGCAGCCTCGTCGACCCTGATTGACAACGACGAAGAAGTTGGGTTCAGCCAAGTTCCTGATGGACTGAACCCATGACTGCTCCGCCATCGGCCATGAATGGCCCAATCTTTGGATACAAAGCGGCAAGCGATTCACTGCCCATATGGGAGTCCATCGCTGCTTGATCGGCGTACTGCTCGATCATGTAGATCGTATCGGGGTCATCACCCGCTACAAGGGTGTAGACCTCGGTTCCTGCTTCAGCATTTGCGACAGCAAACATGTCGGTGAACTGAGCAAGCAGTTCGTCACGTTGGCCAGGGTTGGCCTTCATCGTTGCGATCATTACGCGCTTTGCCATGATTCCCCCTTGGGTTTCGGTCGCCGAACGATACCCCCGGGTCGGCGTCTTGGGAATTAGAGAATGCCGTCATCAAGCGAGATGGCTTCAACCTCAACATCACGAAGTTCCTCGTCGCCATCGGGAGTTCCGGGGGTCGAAGGGAGAAACTTCGCGGCGAGAAAGGCGGCCCCGATGAGAATCACTGCACAGGTCCACACACCGACTCGCATGCCCGAGACGTACGCGTGCTTTGCATTTTCCAGCAGTGAGGCCGCTTGATCAGCGGGCAGAGTCTTCGAGACTTGGATGGCTTTGCCAATTGAGTTCTGCGCGTCAGTCGCAACATCGGTCGGAAGTCCTGAAAGATCGGAAAGCGACGCGTGATAGCGCCAAGCGAACAAACTTCCAATCACTGCGACGCCAAGCGCGCCACCGATCTGACGCGTTGTGTCGTTGACTGCAGAACCAACACCAGCCCGATCACGGGGCAACGCTCCCATAATCGATTCGGTGGCTGGCGTCGCGGTGAGGGCGAGCCCCGCGCCGAAGATCGTGCGCACGACGATTCCGCCGACGTCTGAAGAAATGATCGACTCAATCCCGTAACACACCATGACACCTGAACAGACAAGAAGCCCCACGATTACGACTCTTGTTGTCCCCCAGCGCGCAACCAACTTGTGACTCTGCGGGCTCGTCACCATCAGACCAATCGCAACAGGCGCGGTCATGACTCCCGCCTTGAGTGGTGAATACCCGAGGATGAACTGGAAGTACTGCACGATGAGAAAGGTGGAACCAAACATTACGAAGTAATTAATCGTGATGGTCATACTGGCGGCGCTGAATCGCGGATTTCGGAAGAAGTTGAGGTCAAGCATCGGATGATCGCTGCGCATCTCCCACCACGTAAAGAGCGCGAGAAAGACGATTCCGGAACCTACGGCAAAGAGAACTTCCGGACTCGACCATCCCTTTTCGGGAATCTCGATGATGCCGTAGAGCAATCCGACCAACGCAACTATTGAAAGAATTGCTCCGACTGGATCCAAACGATGTCCAACCTCAGCGCTCTTCGACGGCGGGACAAGGAACCAACCCATCACAACAGCAACGATGCAGATCGGAACATTGATAAGGAAGATTGATCCCCACCAGAAGTGGTCAAGCAGAAAACCACCAAGCAACGGACCGGCAGCAACGCCAATCCCAGCAACTGCGGCCCAGATGCCGATCGCTTTTGATCGTTCTTTGCCATCGAAGGTGTTCGTGAGAATCGCCAACGTGGCCGGGAGAATGAGCGCTCCTCCGATGCCCATGAGGCCACGACAAAGGATGAGCGAATTCGCGCTGTCAGCTTGGCTAGCTACCGCGGAAAAACCTCCAAAGATCACGAGCCCGATCATCATCGTGCGGTGACGACCCCATTTGTCTCCGATCGCACCCATCGTGAGCAGCAAACACGCGAACACGATCGTGTAGGAATCAATGAGCCATTGCAACTGCGCCTGCGACGCGCCGACGCCCCTAACGATCGAGGGAAGGCCAACGTTCATGATCGTGTTATCGATCGAAGTGATCGTTACCGCAATGCAGATTGCGATAAGCGTGAACCAGCGCCGTTGATGAATCCGCTCAGGCGTCCAATGACTCGACATGTGTTCCGCAACCCGTTTCGTATGATGTGGCGACGCGTAATCAGAAAGCGTTGGAGGACGGCCAGATAGCTATTGCGCCGCAACGAAGACGGTAGCCTTGGAAGCACTGTGACCATGCCGCCCTCTCCTGCGACACCTTTTCGCACCGACGCCGTGACTCCACGTCACCGCCACCCTTTCGCGATCGTCGCCGCTGCCCTCACCCTCTTGTTTGCCCTGGCCCTCAGCGGCTGTTCAGTTCTTAATGCGTCAGTGCCCGCGCCGTTATCGATGTTCCCAGCTCCCAACGACGTTCCTGTGGCTGAACAAACAAACGTCACTCCTTATCCGCTCATGCAACGACTCGGGAAATGGAACGGATCAACGTTCACTTCCGTTACTCCTGGATCCATTGCGGGCGGAAATGTTGTCGTGATGACACACGGGTGGGCGGCTGGCTTATTGAGCACCTATGAAACGGCCCAAGCAGCCTCGTCTGATCTCGTCACGATGTGGAATCCCGCGATGGTCGATCCAAAAACCGGCCAACCATCGATCACGTTGTTCGCAAATCTTGCGGCGTCTCTCCAAGCCGCCGATCCTTCCTCCACAATTCTCATGTACAGCTGGGTCGACCAAAGCGCTACTAACACGAGCGCACTTGCCGCCTACGCCCCCGAACGCGCTACCGAAATAAACGGTCACCGAATGGCGACTGCTCTCGACCAGTCGCTCGCCTCAAGTTTCTTAGGAAATGGCGGCGCAGTTCATCTCATCGGTCACAGCTTCGGCGCCAACGTAGCCACGACTGCTGCACTCGCTCTCGCTTCGCCGCCCCGACAACTCACCCTCTTTGACTCTCCCGAGGTCGATCTCGCTCGGATTGGTGGCGCGAAGAATGACCTCCGTTACAAACTGACCCGGCTCGACGTCGGACGTGGGACCAACCAAACCTTTGTCGACAACTACATCTCGCTCGTTGGCGAGGCATATGCAGGGTTCCCAGGCCTTGGCCAAGTTGTTGATGTTCATTTGCTGCCACCGTCGTCTGATGCCGGTGTCGACAAACATCAATACCCAATTGGCTGGTACGCCGATTCCGCAGCGAATAGATCCTCGAGCGTCGGATTGTGGTGGTCGCCTCTCGTGGGCGGCAACGTCACGAACCTGGCCACAACGTGGAACCAGCAATCTTCAGAGGCCACGCAAGAACTCGTACTCGTAGCTCAGGGCTCCGCACCATCTCCCGATAGCAATGCGTCAGTGAGCTACCCCTCGACAGCAATCGCCGATCCCACGACCGGCCCTCAGGTGGCGACAGTCCCGAACGCCGTTTCGAATTTCACTTTCACAACCGACAAAGACTCGCTGTGGCTCACGTTTGATCAGGCTGTTTCAGGCGCACCCACCGATACATTCCATCTCTTCATCGATGGTCGCGAACGGTCGGTGCTTTCGCCTCCTGCAGCGGGAACCGGCGCCGACGGAAGTTTTCTCATTCTTTATGACATCAGTTCCGGGGAGCACACACTGTCCCTTGCGGCCGAGGGCGCAACCAATGGAACACCTGCGTCGGCATCTGCGAATGGGCAAATCACCAACCTCCACATCTCCTCGACAACCGGAATCCAGAGAAATCTCGCACCGACCCAAACAAAACGCTTGATCATTTGGGGGATAGCACTCGTTAACGTGCTTTTCCTTACCGTTATTGCCGTAGTCGTTGTCTTCATTTGGTGGGTCATTCGAAGAGTGCGTCGGTCCCGGAACAAAACCCGCATCGACGACTGAAGCCGAGGAGTTATCCATGTCCACCGAATCAATCGCTGACGCCGTCTTCGAAGCAGGAATCCTTCTCCGAGCCGATGGCGCTGAACTTCACTTGGTTGAGTTCGATGAAGCGAATGCCCGTGTGCGCGTCGCTGTCGACATCTCGGGTTCAAATTGCCCTGAATGCATCATCCCGCCCGACCTGCTGGCCGCCATGCTCACCGATGCCATCAACCGCAGTTACTCGTCACTCGTCGCAGTCGATGTTGACGATCCACGCCGAGATGATCCATCGCTTAGCGAACACTGAATCGCAGCGGGGGAACTAACGAAGAATGAGCTCGTGGGTTGGTGTCGCAAGATGTGGAATGAACCACCACGATTGTGCGATTCCTGGACCACCAGCAGTCACGATCCAAATGTTGTCTGGGCTCGCAAGAGTGACCTTCTGATCAAACTTTCCCGCGGTGTCGGCCACGAGCCGCGGGTACATCCAGTCTGCAATTGATTCCTTCGTCCAGCCATCGGCAACAAGGCGGCGGTAGTGCTCGGGTCCGATGACAAGTACGACACTTCGACCGTCACCGGCCCATTCGTCGCGCTGCAGGCCCATATGGCGGGCGACCTCGTACGCGGTGGTGAGAATTTCTTCGGACTCGGGGGCGAACTCGGTGACTTGGAACAAGCGCATGATCGACTGAATCGTCACAACGCTCTGTTCACGTTCATAACCAAGTTTTACGTGAAGCGGTGTCCATGCAGTTGCTTCTTCATCCTCTGCGAAGCAGAACGAATAGCGAAGGGGCCAACTAAAACTGGCGCGGTCAAGAACTCCCGGGACTGTTCGACACACGTTACGGATCACGAGTCGAAGCGCCCGACCGATCGTTGCATTCGGACGAAAACCAGGACCGAAACATGCTTGGCCCCCGTGCACACCAATGTCGTGGCGAATGGGACCATTCACGATGACGGCATGTGCTGCTCCGGCCAGAGTCGCCGTTGTCGAGTGGGCGTTGGCTAGTGGTTGAAGAAAGGCACGGACGGCCGCCAACACAACGGGGAAGTACTCAGGAAGACACCCGGCCATTACCGCGTTTATCGCGACCTTCTCTGCCGTCACAACAACGTCCCGTGTCGGCACTTCACCAAGAACCGTTTCGCCGGCTACACCTCCGGCGGCAAGCATCGCCGCAACGCGTTCTGGCGTGGGTGGAACAACGGGAAGCCCGTCGGTCACTCCCAATTCGTATTGGCCCTCGAGCGCATCTTCGAAGGAATCAAATGAATGCGTGTCAGAGACGAAACTCATCGGGTGAGGCGCAGTCGCACTGCATCAAGAACCTGCGCAGCCAGCATCGCTGACTCTTCTTTTGTCCAGACCGCAGTCGGATTATGCGGGTAGTCAATAACGATGACGGGATACTCCTCGGCACCAACAAGACGAGCCATTGCGCGCACGGCGGGTTCAAGCGCCGAATGCACGACACAGACGGCAGGTATTCCTGCAGCCTCAAGATCAAGAGCATCACGCATGCTCCGAGTGCTGCAGCTTCCGCAACCGCCGAACCCTGTTACTGCGACGGTGGCATGAGCAAGAAGTTCCGCCCATTGTTCGGGCTGCGGAGGAACAGCAACAGAGTGCTTCACAACTTTGCAAACTCCAGCGAGACCGTCCGCGTCAGTTAGCGCAGAAGCGATCGCGTCGAACATCGCTTCGGAGTCGCCAAGGCCATTCGCGACCACTCCGAGGACCTGCCCCTTCAGCGTTTCTGGACGTAAAGCGAGAGGGAACTCCTCACCGCTTCCAAAACCTGTCGTTGGATCGAGCGTCACGATGGTCATGGCACAACCTCCCCCATGGAGAAACAAACCTATTTCTTAAGGTAGTTCCTGCCGCTCCTAGGGCGCTGAGAAATCCTCGACCGGCCGTTAGCCCACGCCACGCCTGACGCTGACTTCATTTCCCATCAATCTCGAAGACGAGATGCTGGTTGATAGTTGGGCCCCGCGGTTTCATCGACCCGGCCCAATAGCAATTCGCACGGCGGTTCGAAGCGTTCTGCAAACTCAACCGACAGTTCTTCCCCAAGGAGTTCCCACGGAAGCGTCGTGTCCCGATCCGTATCATCTTCAAGTTGCTGGCGGAGTTCGATGCCTTCAGCGGTGACGGCTCCGTTTTGGACGAGTCCACGCTCGGCGAGTCGTTCCCACCCGACCTTGATCTCGTCGGGACCACTTCCTCGTGACGTTGGCAACCAACCGTCTTCGTAGCCCAACCACGCGTTGTGCAAGATCGATGCCTCGATACCGGTCAACCCTGCCGAGGCCACGATCGCCCAATGCGTGTCACCGCGCCATTCCCGTAGGCAGTTCACCGCCTGCCAACCCGACAGCAACGGATCGTTCGCTCGTTCCATCCGAAGATGGGAGGCATAGAAAACTCGCCCAACGGTTGGAAGCTTTTCCACCACAGCCCAAATTGACGGACCCATCAGTTCCAGTGGAGGAACAATCGCAGGAGCAAATTCTCGGAGTCCTTCAACAACAGCGTCGTTACGTGCGTTCCAGACCGATTCAAAATCAGTTGATGCAGCGACGAGATCAAACGTGAACGCAATCGCGCTTGGACTGATCGAACCGAACGCTGCCGTCACCGCTTCAGGGCCAGCCGCTGCCAAAGGAGCGCAACGAGAAGCGATATAGCCAATCGGACCAGGAAGGCCAAGTGCTTCATAGCGCTGGATCGCGCCTGGATCCCAAAAGATCCAGCCAATGGTGGTTTGTACTGATCGTGAATTGCGTTTCGTAATCGCGTTCCAGTCAGTCACTGATACCCCACCTTTCGAGTTCGCACTTCTCGAACTCTAGGGAATCGCCTGCAATGAGTCACAGAACCTTGCGGAAAATCTTTTCTTTGCGCTCCGTGTATGGCGGATAGGTGAGCGATGGATCAAGTTTCGTACCGCGCGTGAGAACGGGCTTCATGTGCTGGAAAATCCGCACTCCAGCCCTGCCGTGGTAGCCACCCATTCCGCTTTCACCAATTCCACCAAACGGGAGATTCGGATTAGTCAGATGCAAGATCGTTCCGTTCACCGTCACGCCACCAGCGGTGGTGCGTGCGAGCACTTCACGTACAACCTTTTTATTCTCGGCGAAGACATAGAGCGCGAGCGGATGATCATGCGCGTTGATATACGAAATCGCATCATCGGTTGAGGCAACGCTGATCACCGGCAGGATCGGACCGAAAATCTCTTCATTCATGACTTGCGATTCCATGTCGACGTCGACGAGAACGGTTGGAGCGATGTAACGAGTCGCCTCATCGGTAACGCCTCCAACCGCAAGAGTGGCTCCGCGAAGAAGCCCTGTCAGCCGATCAAAGTGCCGAGACGAGACGATGCGCGCATAGCTTTCGCTGGCTTGAGGGTTCTCTCCATAAAACTCGCTGATTGCTTTCCCGAGTTCGTCAACAAATGCATCACGAACTTTTTCATCCACCAAGACGTAGTCGGGAGCAACGCAGGTTTGTCCTGCATTCAGCCACTTACCCCAGGCAATGCGATGGGCAGAAACTTTGAGATTGGCCGAAGAGTCGACGATGACGGGGCTCTTCCCACCAAGTTCAAGCGTGACCGGGGTGAGGTTCTTCACGGCAGCCGCCATCACGACCCGCCCGACGGTTCCGTTGCCGGTATAGAAGATGTGATCGAAACGCTGTTCGAGCAAATCAGTCGTCTCGGGAATCCCACCTTCAACAATCGCTACAGCTGAAGGATCCATGTACTTCGGGACCAATTCACCAAGCAACGCGGACGTTGCCGCCGAAACTTCGGATGGTTTCATCACAACTGCATTTCCGGCTGCGATTGCACCTGCAGCCGGAACAAGCAGAAGTTGAATCGGATAATTCCACGGCGCGATTACCAAGACGACGCCTAAAGGTTCTGGAATCAGTCGCGATCGAGCCGGCATTGCCACAAGCGGCGTCCGCACCCGTTCAGGTTTGTTCCACTTCTTCAGTTTCTTGATCATCGACTTCACTTCGCCCGTCACAAATGCGATGTCCGTGATGAATCCTTCAACTGATGGCTTACCAAGATCAGTTGCGAGCGCGCCGAGAAACGCCGTCTCGTTGTCCTCGAGCATTTTCACCATTTGTTCAAGTTGATGTTTGCGCCACGCCAACGGCCGGGTCAGGCCCTTGTCGTATGAGGTTCGAAGTGTGTCAGCCACAGATGTCATGGCCGCATTCAATCACCACACTCGCGACGAGCGCGGTTCAAGATGTCAGACGTTTGCGCAATTCAACAAAAACTTCGTTTCCCAGCAACTCGCTCAGTTCCTCCGCCAGCGACTCAACCACAGGGCGATCGCCGACATAGGCCCGATCCCCTTCGGTACAGCACCAGGCCATGGTCTCGCCTTCGACGCCCCAGTCGGCTCGAGACCACCGGCGCAACGTGGCTGTCTCAGTCGTCGGTGATGTCTGAACCCAATCGACCTTGACGGGCAATTGCCAACAAACAGTCGGCTTCCATTCAGTTGGGGATTCATCTGCGTCGATCGCTGCGAGATGAAGAGCGCAACCGGCGCCGCCAGCAAACCCAGGGCGATTGAGAAAGATGCATGCCCCGTCCACGACTCGGGTATTCGTCGCCTTCTCGTTCGCGAAGATCCCACCAGCTTCAGCTTCGGCAGCGAACTGAAACAGAGAAGGGTCGATCATCGCGGCGAAGGCGCTGATCATTCGCGACTCGTCCTCACCATCGAGTTCGGCGCCTACCGAACAGCACCCCTGCTGGAGTTCCTCGGTTGGTTCATCGTGGATGCCGAGGCAGCCCCGGCCCCAGATGCAGGTCCAATTCGAGTTGAGGAAGTTGGCATCGAACGACCAAGTGACCTCTCCATCGACAATCACGGGGTTCGCCGAATCATCGGGGTCAAACGGAGCTGGCTGCATGGATCGATCGTACTGGCCCCTCATTCTGTCAAGACGATTGACAGAATCCAATCCAGTCAGTAAGAAACAAGGCGAACACTCCTAAAGGTGATGAGCATGACGATCGAGACCAAACGCAACGATCTGGCCAGCACTCGCATAACCGCTGATGAAGCCACTCCGCTCGAACCGGGTCAATGCCGTTTACGAGTCGACCACTTCGCTCTGACAACGAACAACATCACCTACGGCGTCTTTGGCGACATGCTGCGCTACTGGGACGTCTTCCCTGCCACCGATTCCCCGACTGAATGGGGCCGCATCCCGACATGGGGATTTGCCGAAGTCATAGAAAGCAAGTGCGACGACGTGGCAATCGGCGAGCGACTTTTTGGTTTTCTCCCGATGAGCGAGGAAACGATCATCACTCCCGGAAAAATCGACGACCGCGGGCTCAGCGATATCGCAGCGCATCGAGTCGGGCTTGCTGGTGCGTATAACCGCTATCAAAAGGCATCTACCGACCCGACGTACCGTGCAGACCGTGAATCACAGCAAATGCTGCTCTACCCACTTTTCTTCACGAGTTTCGTCATCGACGACTTTCTGGCCGACAACGAAGACTTCGGTGCTTCACAGATTGTGGTTTCAAGCGCGTCGAGCAAAACCGCAATCGGCGTCGCCTACCTCGCAAAACAACGAGGGATAAAAGCAGTCGGACTCACTTCTACTGGCAACCGAGAATTCGTCGAATCTCTCGAACTGTTTTCAGAAGTCGTTGTGTACGACGACGTCCACGAAATAGCAAAGGTCCCATCTGTGTACGTCGATATTTCTGGGAACCAAGACCTACTCCGAGCGGTCCACGCTCATCTCGATGGCGTCCTTAACCATTCGATGGTTGTCGGAAATACGAACTGGGATCACATCGCCACCGATTCCAGTGAACTTGCCGCTCCTCGCCCTGAATTTCTTTTTGCTCCGACACAGATTTCGAAGCGAACAAAAGAATGGGGCCGAGACGAACTCGATCGTCGTATTGGAACCGCTTGGAGCAACTACTCCGAATGGTGTGACTCCTGGATTGAATTCTCCCAAGCGTCCGGGAACGATGAAGTTCTCGCCGTCTACGAAATATTGCGCAGTGGACGACCCGATCCAAAGCAGGGATTCATCTGCTCAATCCATTCTGGGACAATCAAATGAACACTCCACTTCTCCCCGACATAACGAATTCCCCATCAACCGATGGGCGTACCGCTCGTCGCGATCGCGGAAGAACTGCAGTGCTCGAAGCAGCACTGGAATTGTTCGAGGAAGAAAACCTTGAGCCGACACCTGAGCAGATAGCACTCCGAGCAGGGGTCTCTGCCCGTTCGGTGTATCGCTACTTTGAAGACCGTGATCAGCTTGTCCGAGCGATCATTGCGCACAAGCAACTCAAGATTCTTCCGCTCTTTCACATTGAAGACATCGGCAAGGGCGAACTGGAAGTTCGACTCACCCGCTTTGTTGATTCACGCCTGAAGGTTCATGACGCAATCGCAGCGACTGCTCGTGCGATGGCGATTAAGTCATCAAGTGACCCCGTCATCCGTGAACAAATCGATTTCCGTAAATCAATCTTTCGGGAACAGGTGGAACTGAGTTTCGACCAGGAATTCGAGGCGATGAGCCTTCCTCAACGGAACGCAGCCATCAACGCAATCGACGTTCTTGCGCAACTTGATTCACTCGATCGCTACCAAGTTGATCTCGCTCTTTCTCTGAGCGAAACACGAGAGCTTTTACTCATTTCACTACGCGCGCTGCTCCGCACAGATTTGTAAACCCTTTCCACTCAAAACGCATTCACGTTTCTCCTAGATAGGACCAACAATGGCAGAACAACTCGAGCACCCCTACGGAACCATCAACATCGATCTTGTTGGGGCTTGGCTCCACATGAAGCCAGAAGATGACGGCTGCTTCTGGGCGCTCAACCTCATGAAGTACGTCGAAGTCGCCAATTACGACGACGGACGAGAAGCAGTTTCCGGCAAAGCCGCCGACGACGCGTATTCACCCATCGGCCCGCTCGCGGCAGTAGGTGCCGCTGTTGCGTATTTGGGTGACGTCAAAGACCAACCGCTCGGTACACCCAAGTGGGATCGAGTCGGAATCATTCGGTACCCAACTCGCGCATCCTTCTTTGCCATGCAAGAACGCAAAGACTTCAAAGAAGCTCATGTCCACAAGAAAGCAGGCATGGACTTCACCATCATTCTTGCGTGTCTACCTAGTACACACGATGAAGCAGCATCAACCGATGGCGATCTTGTTCTCTTGATTGATAAAGGGTCGGACGATGTTTTTGCTTCCGTCGACGGCGCAACACAGGTTGCTCTCTTCGACGTCGAAGGCGTCATCATCGGCGACGAGCGCCGTTACGACCGAGCCCGGTTCGTGCGAGTCACTGACGACTCAACTATGGCCTCACTCGTAAGCGCTGCAGGGAACGCTGAAGACGCCCAGATTCTCGTGCTGCGCAGCTTTATCGACAACCTCGTCGACACCATCGTGACTGCCTAAGCGCTTCTTCGACCCATGGAATTTCTCCGTACACCAGACGAATGTTTCGAACATCTCGAGAGTTACGACTTCGAGCCTCACTATCGGTCGATTACAACCGCCGATGGCACAAGTCTGCGGTTCCATTTCGTCGACGAAGGTCCTCGAGATGCTGCGCCCGTTCTTCTGCTGCACGGAAATCCTTCATGGTCGTACTTGCATCGATCAATGATTCAGGGTCTGGCTGCACGCGGTCACAGAGTTATCGCTCTTGACCTCATGGGAATGGGTCGTTCTGACAAACCAACGCATAAAGCTGATTACTCATTGGCCAACCACGTCGACTGGATGGGTCAATGGCTTGAAGCCGAGGGCCTCTCCAATATCACCATGTATTGCCAGGATTGGGGCGGCATCACTGGACTCAATTTGTTGCCCTCTCACGGCGATCGCTTCGCGCGGGTGATCGCGTCGAATACGGGTCTGCCGACCGGTGAAGGCGCTGGGCCCGCCGTTGACCAATGGCTCGCTTTCGTTGCAAGCGTCGATGCGCTTCCGATCAGCGCCCTGATCCAGAGTGGCACCACGCGGAAACTTTCGGCCGGGGAACTCGCTGCGTATAACGCTCCGTTCCCTGATGGTTCCTACCAAGCCTCCCCGTTGGCTTTTCCTTTTCTTATCCCCGTGAAGCCCGACAACCCAGGCGTTCCGATGTGCCGCGACACGTGGACCTATCTCGCAACATGGACCAAACCGTTCCTCACCGTGTTCGGTTCAGAGGATCAGATTGCTTACAAAGCGGGCGCTCATGTGCGCATGCAGCGAGAGATTCCGGGTGCAGCCAATCAGCACCACATCGTGATCGAAGGTGCAAACCACTTCATACAAGAGGACGCTTCCGATCAACTCGTTGACATCATCGACCAATTCACTAAGCAGGCCACCGACTCATGAACCGTTCGAGCCGGACTCTCCTAGCAACGATTGTCTTTACATGTTTTCTTTTGGTCAGCGCGTGCAGCACAAGTTCCACTTCCACAACAGGACCTACGCAATCCGTCGCGCCGCAACAAGATGACATGCGAAATGTTCGTTACTGCGAGATGCTCCTCGTTTCCCTCGCCACTGGTCAGCCCGTTGCCACCGTCTACAACACGTACCCGCTGAACCTGTGTCCTGCGGACAAATGGGCAGCACTCGACCCGAAAGCGATTGCGGCTCAATATGGTGCAACAGTGGCGATGTTGAACGGCCCTCGACATTGGATGATCAACCATGTCGAGAAGGTTGGTGAGCCTTCGCTCGAGAAGGCCGATTTTGGCGGAATCGAAATGTATAAACAGGCAACGGTTCCGATCGGCTCACTCATCGACCAGGCCAAGCCGTATTCGGTCTATCCGGTGAGCCGCTCGGTGATTTTCACCTGGCTCGCTGGTGCGGAGATCTTCGAACTGACGGGTCCCGATGGAGCGGTCTACATCATGCAATCGTTCAGTCAGCAGAAAGACCCAAGCCTCACGCTCGAAACGCTTCCTACATTGCGTTCCAAACTCGCGCTCCCCGTTGGTTGGACATTCAGTTCTCGAACTCTCAACAGTGATTTCCAACTTGTCACCGTGAAGAACCCCGCACAGGTAATGCAAGACGATCTCGGAAATAGCTATTCAATGATCCCCACGACTCCAGAGAACTGAGCAGACAATGAAGACTGACAAACCAGAACGTTTAGTCCCCGATATGCGCAACGTCCGCTACGGCGAAGTCCTAGGCGTCTTCGCTCGCGATGGTCGCTTCGAGGCCGAAGTGTTCGGCACTCAGTTGATCAACGACTGCCCACAAGAACTCTGGGAAACACTTGATGCCACAGAGATCGCTGCTGAGATGGGCGCCATCGGAGTGAAACTCAACGGCCCGCGCTATTGGACACTCGACGCGTTCGGTCAGAAAGTCGCCGTTGCCGAACCTGTGCTTCGCGACTTCAACGGAATCACGATGCGCCGAATTGCCACTGTTGATTTAGGTGAAATTCCCAAACTGGGCCCGTACAACGAAACCAAGGTCAACCGCGGAGTGATCTTTTTTTGGGATGAGGGCCAGACCATTCATGAACTCATCAACCCCGAGGGCCACGCCTACGTGATGCAGGCGTTGTGTACCGGTGTCGATCCCACGATGAGCCCGGAGTCTCTGCTGACGCTTGGCGAACGCCTTGAACTTCCCGAGGGTTGGTCGTACCGCACCCGAGTTCTGGATGAAGAACTCATCGTCGACACCACTGCAACGATTGCCACTGTTCTGCAAGACGAATTTGAGAACTCCTACACCCTTCCCTACTGAAAGCAACCAGATCACCGATGATCGACAACGAACGGCGTATCGCTCTCCGCGACGAACGGGCAAAAGCAGCCCCTTATTGGGGTGCTGTTGAACCACGGATCATCCTGACGTTCCTCGTTTTCTCGGCAGCCTGGATCGCCGTCATCGTTCTTGGCATCAACGGCAGTATTCCGCTCTGGTTGGGCCTGATTCTCAATACCGTTATTGCCTCGACCTTCTATATGCCGATGCATGAAGCAACCCACGGAAATATCTGGGGTCAAACTTCAAAAGGGAAATGGGTTGAAGACCTCATCGGGATGCTTTGCGCAATCCCTCTTGGGTTTTCATACAAGGCTCACCGGCCATCACACATGCGGCATCATGCACACACAAACGACCCGCAACGCGATCCGGATTATCACACCGCCGGGCCGATGTGGACCGTGCTTAGAAGTTGGTACGCACAAGTTCTTATGCTGACATTCCTTCCACTGTTCGCATTCGTGCCTGCGGCCCGCCGCCTCGTTCCTCAATCTGTTCTTCGATCAATGGCTGCAGATTCAAGAAATAAAAAGAGCGGCCTCATCCAGCTTCGTTTCTGGTTCTTGTCAACACTCGTACTCGTCGTTGCCTTTCTCACTGGCTACGGGTGGCCCGCCTTCCTTCTCTGGTTCATCCCGTCGCGGCTACAAGGCCTGTGGTTGCTCACCGTTTTCGCGTGGTTCCCGCATCATCCCGCGACCAAAGTTGGGCGCTACGTCGATACGCGTGTCGCGGTGTTCGCCGGATCACGATTTCTCATTCGTGGCCATGACCACCACGCCGTTCACCATCTTTTCCCACGCGTTCCCCACTACCGACTTCGTCGTTTGTGGAGCGATATCGCCGATGACATGGTTGCCAAGGGTGTTCGCAGCGAAGGCCGGGCACTCGACGCGACCGGCCCGATTATCTGGTGAATATCGGAGACGTCTGCGCCATGAAACCCACATACAGGATGCAGGTTGCGGTGAGCACAACGAGCTAACCGCTTTCCTCGAAAGGTGCCGTAGTAGCGTCACTTCGAAATTTACCGCAGCGACCTAACCGACTCTGCCTAGCAATCAATCTCACGGCACCACACCTCGCACCCGGACCAAACGGTCAAGACAAAGGAAGTCAACACCATGATGGTGGCAACGTTTTTCGTTGTTCTCGCAATCTCGCTACTCGTCGCTTTCTTCGCGAATAAGCGGAGCGAGCAGCATTCGAAACGGCAGACCGTTGAGTTGATTCTGGTCGCCCTTCTTGTGGCCAACGGCGTCATGCTGATCTTTGGTGGCTTTACACACATCATCAATCCATCCTTCGTCGCCAAAGACATTGGCTGGCCCACGAGCACCCGCTTCCAATTCGAAGTCGGCATCGCCAACATTGCGATCGGTGTGGTGCTGGTTGGTTGTCTGCGTAAACGTCAGGACTGGATGCTCGCAGCCATCGTCGCGAGTTCGATCTGGATCTTCGGCGACGGCATCGGCCACATCATCTCCCACCAGGACACGGGAAATTCTGACCCTGGCAATTGGGGCATCGCACTAAACGTCGTCTACGCAGCAAACGCCGTCGCGATTGCACTGTACGTGTGGCTCCGTGTTCTCCGTTCGCGTGAACAAAAAGCAGCGGTCTAAGCAGCACTCACGGACCCAATCATCTCGTGAACATCTGCGACGTGCGTTCGACGATCCATCACTAGGCTCCGAACGTGGGAGAAACCAGCAGTGAGGGGAACCGGCGATCGCGCCGCAGGCTCGGCCTGCTCACTGTTGGGGCGATCGGCGTCGTCTTCGGCGATATCGGGACAAGCCCGCTCTATGCCTTTACCCAAATCTTCTCGGGCGCCCACACGATTCCTGTAGTCGAGGCACGCGTGCTTGGCGCCCTCTCAATGGTTTTTTGGACGCTGACACTTGTCGTGTCAGTGAAATACGTCGTCATTGTGATGAGGGCTGACAATCAGGGAGAAGGCGGAATTATGGTCCTCGCCAGCTTGGCGTCAAACGCCGTCAAGCGACATAGGGCGAGTGCTGGCTTGATGTTGCTCGGTCTTATTGGAGCTGCTTTGTTTTACGGAGACGGTCTCATCACGCCTGCTGTATCGGTGCTGTCTGCAGTCGAGGGAATCGGCGTTGCCGCTCCCAGTCTCAATAGTCTCGTCATCCCCATCGCATTAGTCATTCTGTTCCTTTTTTTCGCGGTTCAGCGATTTGGGACTGGCCGCGTTGGTCGGGTGTTTGGCCCGATCATGATCGTGTGGTTCTTCGCGATCGCGATCCTCGGACTCGCAAGCGTCCTAAAGACTCCGGGCGTACTGCGTTCCATTAATCCGTACTACGCCTTCACGTTTTTTCGCGGCGAACCGGGCCTCGCTTTCCTCGCGCTCGGAGCAATCGTCTTGTGCGTCACCGGTGCTGAAGCGCTGTATGCAGACATGGGACAGTTTGGGCGTTCACCAATTCGACTCTCGTGGTTCGCGATTGTTGCCCCCGCCCTCTATCTCAATTACCTGGGCCAAGGCGCGCTCGTCCTTCGCGATCCTTCTGCGATTGCGAACTCGTTCTATCTCTTAGTCCCCCATTCACTTCAGATACCTATGGTGATTTTTGCGACGGCGGCGACGGTCATTGCCTCGCAAGCGGTTGTTTCTGGTGCGTTCTCCATGACCCAGCAAGCGATTCGCCTCGGTTACCTGCCACGAATGACTGTTCGCCATACCTCGGCCAACGAAGGCGGACAGGTCTATGTGCCCGCAGTGAATTGGATGCTGATGATCGCCGTCCTTGGTCTCATTATTGGATTCCAAGATTCCTCTCGCCTCGCGTCCGCATACGGCATTGCTGTGACTGGGACCTTCGTCATCACCGGAGTGCTTGTTGCGATCCTCGCCCGCAATAAGTGGGGCCTTTCGCTCTGGATAGTGATTCCTGCCGCAACGATTTCTCTCGTTATTGACGGTGCTTTTTTTCTCTCGAACCTCACGAAGTTCATGCATGGCGGATGGTTCCCGCTTGTTATCGCCATCATCATCGTCGCCCTTCTCAGCACTTGGCAGTGGGGCCGGAAGCGTCTCGCCAGTCGCCTGGAGTCACTCAAAACAAGCGCACAGGACCTACCTGCGTACCTTGATGCGCAACATGTCGTCCGGACTCCGGGCGTCGCTATCTACCCAACAGTTGAAGAGGGAATACCCATCGCTCTCGTTCAACGGATAGCGCTTGTTCATGCTGTTAACGAGGTGACTGTCGTCTTGCACCTCGTGACGACTGATACGCCGTACGTCGATGACGCCGAGCGCGTTGAAATTCTTTCGGGTGCGGTCATTGATGTCACTGCTTCCTACGGCTACATGGAACGACCAGACATTCTCGATGTCGTCCGACGCGTAAGCCTCGTACACCCTGAGGTCGATCCCGATACCTGCACCTTTATCTTCCATTCGATGAATGTCGAGACAGTCGAATCGAATCCGATCAAACGAATTCCCACAGAGGTGTTCACGATCATGCTGCGCAATGCCACCGATCCGCAGCATTACTTCGGACTGCCCGCTGATCGAGTCCTGGAATTCGGCAGACTCATCCAGTTTTAGGAAGTTCTGTCAGCCTTCAACGCGATTTCGTGGTTGCGCTTACCTACTACTTACGTTCTCTGCTTAAAACATGCGGGCCGACTTCGCCACGCGAATCGGGGACCACGCCGCCCAATGAAGGAACCACCGAATCGTGTCCACGCGAATCGATGCACCAGAGCAAGCTCCTGCCAAAGATCAGTCTGGGCGTGGACGCACCGTCGTCCTCGCCGCGGCAACGTTCATCACCTGCATAACGCTGATCGGCGCCACTCAATGGATTCGCTCTCCCCATTTTTCAGTGTCTGCTCTCAGCGCACTCCCCGGGCAGTGGCTCACCGCAATCTGGAGACCATGGTTCTTTTTCTTCGCTGCAGTCCTCTTCGCGATGCAGTGGGTCTTCCCTGGCCGAAAAGATGAGAACCCCTTTTCTCATGGACTTGTGGTCGATCTTTGTTGGTTTCTCCTGGCGCCACTTCTCGCTCTCACGATTATCTCCGTGCAACTCAGAGCTCTCGGGAACGGACTCGTCGCCGTCTTCGGCACACCAGTTACCGACCTCGTTCCCGTCTTAGGAACGTGGAAAGTTGCCATTCTCGCTTTTGTGATTGCCGATCTCATTGGTTGGGTCAACCATTGGATGCATCACAAGTTCCCTTCACTCTGGCTCTTTCACGCCGTTCATCATTCCCAAACCGAAATGAATGTGTTTTCTGACAGCCGCAACCACGTCATCGAAGTGCTTATAGCTTCCACACTCACTTTCATTCCTGCATGGTTCCTTGGGCTTGATGTCGCTCAAGCTGCGACTCTTGCGATCTTTTCTTCGTTCGTCTCATCGTTTATTCACACCAACGTGCGAATCAATCTCGGACCGCTGCGCTATATCTTCATTTCACCCCAAGCACACCGCATTCATCATTCACTCAATGACGATCACTACAACACCAACTTTGGAACGGTGTTCTCGTGGTGGGATTACCTCTTCAACACGAAACATCCCGACGATCGCTCGTACCCCAGAACCGGAATCACCGATAAACAATTTCCTCTAGAAGATTCCGCTCGTCCGATCGCCGTCGGTCGGACTATCGGCTCGCAATTGCTCTATCCGTTCAAGGTGCTCGCCGCACCGTTCTCTCACGACTGAGGATCACTGATGCCCCCCAGAATCTCTTCGAAACGCCGAGCCGCCGATCTCTCGATCGTCGCCGCAACAATCGTGGCGGTCGTGACGGCTTGGGCGTTCATTCCCAAAGATGTGACTTCAGTTCCATCAGCCGACGCGCCAACCGAGCAAGCCCTCGGAATCGATCAACCAGCAAGCCCCGCAACCATCAGCGAGACCCCCTCCACGACGGTCACGACAACACCGACTCCCACGACGCGAACTCGGGACAACACATCTACGCCACCGCGAAACCCGACACCACCGCCTACATCACCACCGAGGCGAACACAGACCGCTCCACCTCCAGCCACCACACCGCCCTCGACCACTTCACCGACCACCGTTCGACCACGACCTCCTCGCAACTAGCGATTCAAGCGCTGGCTGCTCAATCGTCTCGATCGTCACCCCCTTTGCCCCTCAGCAAAAGGGAAACGGCCTTCTCGCGTCAGTCGTCGGAGAGTGAACCGAATACCACGAACGCGACAGCGTCTTGAGAGATCGCGTCCCATTCCGGATGCGCCACAGGCTCGCGTCCGATCTCGATATAGATACGACCGAGAATCTGTCCCGCCAACCACTGCATAAACGCTTCGAGATCCAGATCCTGCCGAATCCAGCCCTTGTCTTTATAGGTCTGAAAACTCGCTGCGAGCCGATGCAAGAAACTCCGAGCTGCCTCTCCGATGGCCACGGCAAGATCAGGCCGACCTTCGGCACTTCCGAGCGCAAAAATGCGTTGCTGGCGAGACACAGAGCGGGAGGGATCGTAGATCAATGTAAGGATTTCGCTGACGGCTTCGCGCAACTCTGCACGATTCGAAACCCGACTCAAGATCACTACCGACATAGCGTTGAAATCGTCCAAACTCCTCAACAGCCGCTCAGCCTGGGCGGCGACTACAAGACCTTCCCGACTACCGAAGAAGTGGTAGATCGACGGAGCTGTCACCCCGACTGCGACCTCGATGTCGTGAACGCGCACACTCGCCTCACCACTTGCCTCAATGATCCGGATCGTTTCGTCGAGGATCTTCTGGTGGGTGGGGTGATGATCCATCACCCCTGACCCTAGGTCCCCTCGCCGTCACAGTGGATGATCTGACGTAGTAAACCTCAGGGGTCAATCCGCTCAGGGGGAGTACCCGAAATGTCTGAACCACTTGTTCTTGCCGAAGCTGAGGGCCCGGTCTTGGTTGTCACCATCAACCGTCCCGAGAAGAAGAACGCCGCGAACGCCGAAGTGCTTTGCCGGCTTTATGACGCATGGGTTCGCCTCGATACCGATGACTCACTTCGCGTCGCCATCCTCACTGGTAAGGGCGACACCTTCTGTGCCGGCATGGACCTCGCAGAAATCGGTCGACTCCGTGAGGGCATTGTCGACAACGAGTGGCTTCAGCGTTTCAAAGATCAGCCCGAGGTCATCCTCGGTGGTTGGCTCAAGACCTACCGCCCCACCAAGCCCGTGATCCTCGCCGCCGAGGGTTACGCCCGCGCTGGCGGAACAGAGATTCTTCAGGGCACCGATATTCGCGTTGCGGGTGAAAGCGCCGTCTTCGGTGTCACTGAAGTCCAGCGCGGCCTATTCCCCATGGCTGGCTCTGCTGTCCGACTCCGCCGCCAAATCGGTTATGCCGTTGCGGCCGAAATGCTTCTTACTGGCGAAGACCTCACAGCCCAGCGCGCGTATGAACTCGGACTCGTGAATCACGTTGTTCCCGACGGCCAAGCACTCAACAAGGCGCGAGAAATCGCTCAACGCATCGCCCGCAACGGCCCACTTGCTGTGAAGGGCATTCTTGCAACGTTGCGCGAAACCGAAGCCATGCCCGAAGCCGACGCGTTCACCATCGAAATGAAGCATGGTGGCAAGGTCATGCAATCGAAAGATGCCGGCGAAGGCCCCCGAGCCTTCCTCGAAAAGCGCGATCCGGTTTTCACCGGCGAGTGATCGGCTGATTCCAATGGCGGCATCAAAAAAACCAACAGTCATCGTTGCCGGTCTTGGCGACACCGGCGCGCTGATCGCCACACGATTAGCGCGTACTTGCAACGTTGTCGGCATTTCGACGCGTCCTGCATTAGTGAGCGGTCAGGAACTGGGCACGCGCCTTATTGACCTGCCCCGTTGGCGACGTACGTACCTCATCCCTTATCGGCGTTTTCGGAAACTCGATTCGGTCGATATTGTGCACGGACGAATCCAAACCGTTGACTTCGACGCATCAAAAGTTTCTGTCGAACTCGCTACAGGTTCCACGCGCGACATCACCTACGACTACTTCGTGATCGCAACTGGCGTGTCTAACGGATTTTGGCGCCACGATCGTCTGGAAGACCTCGCCACGATTGACACGGAACTCTCAGCAATTAACGCCCAACTCAATGGTGCTGCAACGATCGCTGTCATTGGTGGTGGAGCGACTGGCGTCAGCGTTGCCGACAATCTCGCTCGTGCTGGGCGTTCAACGGTGCACCTGTTTCATAGTGGCGAAGAGCCCCTGCCTGGCTATCACCCCAGTGTGCGTCGTTGGATGGCTCGTCAACTCGCAACTGACGGCGTCACGGTTCACCCAGACCATCGGGCCATTGTTCCTAATGGTTTTCGTGGTGATCAACTCACTCACGACGCCGTTACATGGTCGACCGGTCAGGAACCTTTCACTGCGGATGTCACGCTGTGGGCACTTGGAGGCGTAACTCCGCACAGCGCGTTCCTTCCCGCATCGGTTCTTGACGACGAAGGCTTCGTGCTCGTCGATAAGAACCTCCGAATGCCTGAGCATCCAAACGTTTTCGCAGTCGGCGATGTCGCAGCAAGCGACCCGCTTCGCAGTTCTGCGCGCAACTGGGGATTCCGCATCGTTGTCACCAACGTGAAGGAACTCATTCGTAATCGCCCCGCCAAACTCAAGCCCTACAAGGCCACCGAGTATCGATGGGGATCAATCCTCGGCATGCAAGACGACGGCCTCACGGTTGTGCAACCCAATGGCAAGCGTTTCCGCATTCCCCGCAAACTGGCTGAACCGCTTCTGTTCAGCGTATTCGTGCAGCGAATTCTGTATGGCGGTCTGCGCCGCAACTAAGCCAAGGCCGCTCAGCCTTCATTGGGCTCGATCTCCGGAACATCCATTGGCGGCGACACTTCGGTGATTTCCATAAAGCGCGAGGGAAATTGGGTTCCAGCTTCGAAATGCTGTCCTAGTTCCGTTCGACGGTGGTCACTTCGGATATTCACAGGATGTCCGTGCAATGCCTGCCAGGCGCCGACGGCGTAGATGAGATCGGTAGCAATGCCGCGGCGACGAAAATTTGGTTGGACGAAGACTTGATCGATCACTCCGTCCTCGTACCACCAACGAATTGCGCCCGCTTGGTCTTCATTAGATACAGCCATCGAAAAGAAGATTGGGTCGGTGATGACCGTTCCGACTGGAAGATGATCTGTAGCGAAACCAACAAGCACCATGGCCGGACGTTCCAAATCTGGTTCGGGAACCATCACGTACCAGAGCGGGGGCGATCCCCGAAGTGCATCTCGATTAAGTCGGATCACTCCGCGAGCTTGATCATCGATGCCTACCCGCCAAAGCAAAAACGCACCAACAGTTTCGATGGGATCGTCAAGAAGACAACCATCGGGATGGTCGTTGGTCAATGCGCAACGCACACTCCAACGATCACCCGGGAGTGCCGATTCCCGAATGTGCACCGACGCCGTTCCCGGTGGTGGGAGTTCAACTTTGGGAAATGAATCAGCGAGCAACGATCAACCGGTGAATGCTGGGACGAGCGGGTCGGCCGCAAC
>CAIPQK010000218.1 GCA_903867185.1 uncultured Candidatus Nemicrothrix sp.
CACCCTTTCTGGCGGTCAGCGTCAGCGGCTTGCTCTCACCCGAGCGCTTCTGCGGGGTCCGCGTGTCCTGATCCTCGACGATGCCACGAGCGCAGTTGATCCGGTCATTGAATCGGCGATCCTGCGCGATCTTCGATCCTCGTTGGAGACGACGACATTGGTCGTTGCCCACCGAGTGTCAACTATTGAACTGGCCGACGAGGTCGTGTTCCTCGACGAAGGCCGCATTGTTGCCACGGGTTCGCATTCTGAACTTTTGGAGAACAATCCCGACTATGCACGCCTGGTGCATGCGTATGTCGATCAAGAGTCGATGGCGGAGGATCTCGATCATGACGACGCGGCGATTGACGAGAGCGGGCTTTCGTTATGAGCGAAAAGCGAAACCAAAGTCTCGACAACGACGGGTCGGCTGATCACGACCAATTGTCGGTAGGGGCCAATGACGAACTTGCAGTGATGGAACACGCGTCAGCCTTCGACGATCCGATTGCACTCGAACACGATGCACTTGCTGCGTTGGCGGAAGAAGATGCAGCGAGCGAACGCCGCTTGCGGGCGATGTCGGTTCTGCGCCGTGGATTCGCTCAAAGTCCCGAGCTAGGTCGTGGTCTTCGCCTCACCGTGCTTTTTGCCGTCATCGGTTCTGTTGGTCGATTGGTAATCCCTGTTCTCATTCAGCAGGTGATCGATAAGGGCCTGTTGGCCGACGAGGGATTCCGTCCTGGCTTCACGATTACCGCTTGCGCTGCGGCTGCAGCGATTGTTATCGCTGTGATGTTGCTGGGGCGCGTCACGTATATCCGCTTGGTGACTACTGCCGAAATGATGTTGCGCAATCTGCGGGTGCGTACGTTTGCTCATATCCATCGCTTACCACTGGCGAATCACGAGTCCACTCGTCGGGGAGAACTCACGTCGCGAGTTACAAGCGATATCGAAACCATTGCGCGTTTCCTTCAGTACGGCGCAGTGGCATGGATTATCGACTCGGTTGTGGTCATCGGAACGCTGGTTGTCATGAGTTTTTATGCATGGCAGATGGCGGTCATCACGATCGCGGCCGCGTTGCCGGTGCTGCCGTTGTTCCGCGTGATGCAACGCCGTCAGTTGAAGGCGTACACAGTCGTGCGAAACCGAGTAGGTGCAACGCTTTCTGAAGTGAGTGAAGCAGTGCAGGGCGCAGCACCGATTCGCGCTTACGGCCTACAACGTCGGTCCCGAGCTCGTCTCGATGAAGCGATTCAGGCCCAGTACAAGTCCGAAATGAGTGCCGCCCGATGGTTCGCGTTCATGTTCCCGTTGGGCGATGCGTTTGGTGGCGTAGCGCTGGCATCGGTGGCGATGGCCGGCATTTGGTTCGGCGAGTCGTGGGGACTCAACGCCGGCAGTTTGGTGGCTTGTTTGTTCCTCGTGCAGTTGATCCTCGGACCAATTGCTGAAATCGGTGAGATCCTTGATCAGACCCAGACCGCCATTGCTGGTTGGTCGAAAGTGCTCGACGTTCTCGACACTCCGATTGATCTTGTGGAACCCGAACCTGGCGTGTCATTGCCAGAAGGCCCACTCGAAGTACGTGTCGAGCATCTGGGCTTCACCTATCAAACCGGCGGTCCTGTTCTACAAGATGTGAACATCACGATTCCGGCCGGAACCTCTGTGGCAATCGTGGGCGAAACGGGCTCGGGCAAGACCACGTTTGTGAAGTTGCTCGATCGTCTTGCTGATCCGGTCGAGGGGAAGATTCTCATCGGGGGCCTTGCTCTTGAATCGGTGAATCGAACCTCGCGCACCGAACGCATTCGCATGGTGCCCCAAGACGGATTCATGTTCGACACCACGCTGGGCGAGAACATCGCCATGGGTCGCGTCGGAGCCACCCTTGACGATGTGCGCGCTTCGATTACCGAACTCGGGTTGGAAACCTGGGCAGCGGGTTTGCCGAGAGGGCTCGACACCGAAGTGGGCGAGCGCGGCGAAGGATTGAGTGTCGGTGAACGCCAACTCGTCGCCCTGGCCCGTGCCCAGATGGCCGACCCCGGCCTGCTCATCCTTGATGAGGCCACCAGCGCTGTTGACCCGCGCACTGAACGAGCTCTTACAACTGCGTTGCATCGTTTGGCTGAGGGCCGCACCACGATCAGCGTCGCCCATCGTCTGTCGACTGCTGAACAGGCCGACCTTGTGTTGGTGTTCGACGCGGGCGTGATGGTCGAGCACGGCTCCCACGATGAATTGGTGGCTCTTGGTGGCCGGTACGCCGAGCTCTATCGATCATGGTTGGGCAATACCGGTCAGCGAGCTGTGTAAAAAGTTTCCGAGAACGCCGTTTTCCTGACGAACGACGCTCTAGTGTCAGCGCATGGCCAGCAAAGAATTTCACGCAATGCAGGAAGCAATGGCAGCTCGACCCGTTCCGCCGCCCCCTGCTGACATCGCCGAACAGCGTTCTCGTATCGACGAGGCCATGGCACAAATGCCGCTGGCCGAAGGGACAGTCGCTGAGCCATTCGTTCGCAGCGGCGTCGCTGGCATCGAATGCCGGCCAGTTGAGTTGGCCGATGACGCTCCGATTCTTCTTTATTTCCACGGCGGCGGTTTCCGAATCGCATCCGCGCTGGCCTATCGCTCCTATGGCTCGCACCTAGCAGCGGTGCTCGGTGCTCGAGTTCTGTTGGTCGAATATCGACTCGCTCCCGAGCACAAGTTCCCCAAAGCGGTCGACGATTGCTTCGCTGTGTGGGAATCGCTCCTTGCTGAAGGAATCGACACTGGCCGCATTGTGATTGCTGGTGATTCAGCCGGTGGCGGTCTCGCCGCATCGGTCACCATGCACGCACTTGCCGACGGCGTTCTTCCCGCAGGCGTCATTTGTTGTTCGCCGTGGGTCGATCTCACGATCACCGCCGACACCTACGACACCAACGCAGAATCCGACAAGTTGTTCTCGCGCACCTCAGCCGAAGAAGCGGCGCCGGCCTATCTCGGTAGTGCCGACCCGATGAACCCAATTGCTTCACCGCTATTCGGCGATTGGGACGGCGCGCCGCCGTTGCTCATCCTTGTGGGCGATGCCGAGGTCTTGCTCGACGACTCGCGCAAACTCGCCGATGTCGCGAAGGCTGCAGGCGTCGACGTCACGCTCAGCATTTACCCAGAAATGCCACATATCTGGACGATGAGCTACCCGGCATTTCCCGAAGCCGTCGAAGGCGTTACCGAAATGGCCGAGTTCGTCGCCCGCGTCACTGCCTGACGGCTGGGTTTTTCTACTCGCTAGGCAACAGAGAGTGGCGTGATGGCATCAAGCAACGGGCCAATTTCGTCGCGCTCAACTTCGAGATCGAATCGTGACTGCAGATTGATCCAGAACCGATCGCTGGTACCG
>CAIPQK010000219.1 GCA_903867185.1 uncultured Candidatus Nemicrothrix sp.
GTTCTCGGTGTCGCGATTGGCGCATTGATTGTGTATGGACTTGTGCGTCGACGTCGGCGGAAGTGACCACGGTGGCTGACGAGCGAGCCCGGATTGCCGAGCTGCTCGGACGGGCCCCGATGGGAGACTTCGAAGTGGTGGTTCGCCGCAGCGACGGCGATCCAGCGGTGTTGCGTAACGAGCCCCTTCTTCCCGATGGCACGCCAATGCCGACCCTCTATTGGCTCTGCGATCCGTCGCTGCGGTCTGCAATCGGAACAGTTGAATCTGACGGCGGAGTGCGCGAAGCCGAAGCTGCGCTTGGTCCTGAACTCATTGCGGCTGCGCATGCTGCGTATGCGGTTGAACGGAATCGGGCGATGCCGGCCGATCACACTGGTCCTGCCCCCTATGGGGGAGTTGGCGGCACCCGCGAAGGACTGAAATGCCTCCACGCCCACTACGCCTATTGGCTTGCCGGTGGCGATGACCCCGTTGGGCAATGGACGAACGATCGGCTCGTTGAACGCGATCTCCTCCCCGTCAATGCGCCGAAACGAGTGATCCGATGACGCCACCAGTTGCAGCGATTGATTGTGGAACCAACTCAGTTCGCCTGTTGATTACTTCTGACGGGCGAACCCAAATCGAACGATTAATGCGAATCACGCGGCTTGGTCAAGGCGTCGATGCCACTGGGCGGCTCAATGAAGCGGCGATCGAGCGCACACTCGAAGTGTTGCGTGAGTATCGCGAAGTCATTGATCGTCACGGAGTAACAAAAATTCGCATGGCTGCGACTTCTGCATCGCGAGATGCGTCGAATCGTGATGAGTTCTTTCAAGCCGCTCACAAAATTCTTGGTGTTATGCCAGAAGTGATTTCTGGCGACGAAGAAGGTCGCCTTTCGTTTCTGGGAGCGACTGCTGACCTCGATCCGGAACTGGGACCATTTTTGGTCTGCGATATCGGTGGCGGATCTACCGAGTTTGTCTTCGGAACAACCGAAGCCGAATCAACCATTTCGGTGGACATGGGTTGTGTGCGTATCACCGAGGCGTGGTTCCATCATGATCCGCCCACTGCCGAAGAACTTTCTCAAGCAATTTCGGTTATCGAAATTTATCTTGATGACGTGCTGCGTGAGATCCCCAATCTGGGGGAGGCACGTACGTTCGTTGGGCTAGCAGGGACCGTGAGTAACACCGCGTCAGTAGAACTCGGCCTCGCCGAGTACGACCGTGAACAGATTCACCATTTCGTGCTCTCCAAACCGGCCGTCGAAGACGTCTTCCGGACGCTTGCCACTGAATCAATCGCCGAGCGTAAGGAAAACCCTGGGCTCGAAGAGCAGCGTGCCGACGTGATCGTGGGTGGTTTATGCGTTCTCGTGGCGACGATGAGGCGACTTGGACTTTCCAATTGCCTCGTCTCTGAGTCGGACATCCTCGATGGATTGGCGATGTCGCTGTTGACCGAGTCGTAGGTGGGTTGCTCGGGCCCAGACGAGTACTGATCGGATCGGTCCAACCGACTGGTCGCTAGGATCGCCACTTGTGACCACCTTGTTCGGGCGACGAGTTTTGCTTCGTCCTCTATTAGCGACAGATTTCCCCGCATGGCGTGAAGTTCGCCGTCGAAATAGCGAGTGGTTGACCAAGTGGGAGCCAACCCGACCGGTCGGAGCCCCCGATGTCATCGAAGACCGAGATGCGTTCTCAATTCGATGCAACGCTCGCCAGCGTGAGCGTCAATTGGGTTCGGCCTACGGCTTTGGGATTTTTGTCGATGGTGAGTTCGCCGGTGAGATCAACTTGTCATCAGTGCAGAGGGGCCCATTCCAAAGCGGCAGCATTGGTTATTGGATCGATGAGGCAAAGGCAGGCAAGGGCTATACCCCCGAGGCCTTAGTGGTGTTGGCTCAGTACTGCTTCGATGAGCTTCGATTGCATCGGATTGAGATCGCGATCGTTCCTCGAAATGACGCGAGCCTACGGGTGGTGCAAAAACTCGAACTTCGAGATGAAGGCATTTCGAAAGGATTCCTTGAGATCGATGGCAATTGGGAAGATCACATTCGCTTTGGGTTGACCTTCGAAGACTGGGTTGAACGTGGCCCAGGTCTTTGTGACGCGTGGCTTTCGTGAGCGACCTCACCTCGTCCGCCAAATCCCCGAAACAGGACAGCGCGTTTATCGCATTTCGCTATCGCAACTTTCGTTGGATGTGGTGTGCATCGTTGCTCTCGAGTAGCGGCTCTTGGTTGCAAATGGTTGCGGTGCCTTATGTGATTTACACAATCACTGGCAGCGGGGCATGGCTCGGCTTCGCTGGCTTCCTCGGTTATGCGCCGATGGTGATTACTGGTCCGTACGCCGGTTCGGTCGCGGATCGATTCGACCGCCGCAAGGTGTTGATCATTGGCGGCGTAATTCAGGCGGCGATCACCTTTGTTCTTTGGTTCGAATGGGTTCAAGGTCTTCGAAATATTGGCTTTTTCCTCCTCATACTTACGCTCGGTGCGTTTGCGGGCGGATTCACGGTTGCATCGTGGCAGTCGTTCGTCACCGAACTCGTTCCTCGAGAGCACCTTCTGAATGCCGTGACCCTGAATTCCGCTCAGTTCAACGCGGCGCGTGCATTTGGTCCTGCACTCGGCGGAATTGTGCTCGCAACGTTGGGGGTCAGTTGGTGTTTCTTTATCAACGCCGTGTCATTCCTTGCGATGGTCGCCGGATTGCTCGTGATCTCGGTACCGCCACTTGTACGCGCGATCAAGATTGGCAAGTCGCGTCCACTCGCTGAGATGAGAGCTGCGATGCGGTATGTGCGCACTGTGCCTGGCATCGTCACCTGTCTGATCGTGGTGTTCTCGCTCGGGATGCTCGGCGGGCCACTCTTCAACCTCTTGGTTGTCTTTTCCACCGACGTCTACGACATTGGCGATGGCGCCTACGGTCTCTTGGCGGGCTGTCTTGGAGCGGGCGCAATCATCGTTGCCCCGCTCGTCGCCGGCCGCGGGGGTCGTGCGTCGCGAAGCCGTGTGCTCACCGTTGCAATGGTCGCCTATGGCACAGCGCTCGTAGCCCTCGGTGCAGCGCCGATAGCGATTGTCGGTGCGGCGGCACTTCTGGTTGCCGGCGCCGGTTATCTGGGTATCACTGCAAGCCTCAACACCACGGTGCAATTGCAGGTCAAAGAAGAAATGCGCGGCCGAACAATGGCGCTCTATCTCATGGTGCTTACCGCAGCAGTTCCGCTTGGCGCTCTCATTCAAGGTTGGTTAGTTGACATCATTGGTGTGCAATGGACAGTTGCTGGCGCCGGAACCCTGTTCCTTGCGGACTTCGTGATTCTTCGTTTCGGAGTGAACCGTTTGGGCACGATGGACGCGGTTGATCACGAATTCGATGCAGATGATGCGTTGCACATCGCCGAGGCCGAAGCATCGGAAGCGGCAATCGATCCGTTCTAACTAGTCGATTGGCAGTGATTAGTCGTCGTCGAAACGATCGCTGTTCTCTGCATCGGCTTCACCAAGAAACGCGAGGCCGGGTTCGCACTCGGTGCGGATTGGACACCAGCGGCAACCCCAACTTGGACGAAAAACGGGCGCTCGAGTGCCTACCGCTAGTTCATGAAGCTTCCGGATTCCATCAGCGGTGCGTGCGACCGCCGTGTGCAGGACATCTTCAGTGATGGCCTCGGCCTGGGCTGTTCCAGCATCGAGGTAATAGGAGGCGGCAAGACGAGGCGGCGTGCCGATACGCATGGTTTCAAGAAGCGCGTAGAGACGAAGGTCATCGGTATGCGTGGGTGACATCGAGCCGGTTTTGAAATCGATGATGACCTTTCCCGCTGTGAGGCCATCAGCACGGCCGAGTGTGAGATCTGATCGGCCAGAAATCACGATGCGGTGGTCGAGGAGTTCGAGGCGCATGCGAGCCTCGGTAACGGGAGACCATCCGACTTTGACGGGGGGAAAGCATTCAAGGAATGTGGCCACCCGTTCGTTGGCGAATGCTCGAACCTCGGCGCGATCGGTTTCAGAGCACGTGCTGAGCCAGTACGAAATGGAATCGTCAGATCGTTCAAGTCGGTCCATGGCCTCGTCAACAAGTTCAAGAGGAATCGGGCGCCGGCGTTGGTGCATGGAGAGTTCGATGGCTTTGTGGGCGATGGTTCCGCGGGCCAGAGGTGGACTCCACTCAAACGGTTTTTCCTTCTCGGCTATGTAACGACGCTCGCAGCCATGGACCATGGCGAGGTCATGTTTGTTGACGAACATGGGGGCATCGGGACTGATCTCTGAGGCGAGGTCGGAGAGTGCATCTTCGAGGTCGGCACGGAGCGTTGCCTTGAGTGTGGGCGCGAACGATGGGCGATCCTCAGGGGTGGCCCCGAGAAGATCGAGAACCTCCTGTTGGGCAGGATTGAGTGGCGCCTCATCAACAGTCATCGAGCAGAATGGTACGGCGGCGCACTCGTTGGTGGGGACTGTCACACCCGGTCGGCATAGTTGCGGCCATGGAAGCTTCCTCGCTGCGCTTCGCAGCCGCCGCCCGAACTCTTGGCGAGGTGGCGCGCGCCGCGGGCCTCGTGGTGCCGAGCTTCCGCAGTCCGCCTCGCTTGGCTGGCGTCGATCGCACCATGAAGCGACAGTCCGATGCCCTCGGGGTCGAGGCGGTGACCGTTGCTGTCCGAATCAAAGGCCGGCCATGGGTATCGGTGTTGGCCGACATGATCGACGGCGTCATCGTTTCAAACTCGCTCTCTGGGCCCACCGCTGGCGCTGCCCGCACCGTTATGTGGGCAGCTGTCGAGGCCGATGTCATGCGGGGCACAGCGCCTCACGATGGCGATGGGGTGGCCAAGCGGCGCAACAGTGGCCGCTCTGGTCAGAGTGCCGGGCGGCGAGGCCCACAGCCGGCGGGCCAGCCTCAGACTCGAGTGGCCTGAACTGAGCGGTGAGGTGGCTCCCGTCGGGGCGGTACCGTTGCAGCAGTTCCAGCCCGGATGGCGGAATTGGCAGACGCAGGGGGCTTAAACCCCCCGACTCGCAAGGGTTTACGGGTTCAAGTCCCGTTCCGGGCACA
>CAIPQK010000220.1 GCA_903867185.1 uncultured Candidatus Nemicrothrix sp.
ACCCCCGACGAGGTCTGACGAGATGGATCCAGTAATGAAGGCTGCTGCAGAAGCAGCGAGAGGTTTTATGCCCCCAGACGAGGGAGTCGCGCTTCATGAAGCGGCGCTGCTGGTTGCCGAGGGTGCGTCACCGATGCTTGAAATCGGTAGCTACTGCGGAAAGTCAGGCGTCTATCTCGGTTCTGCCGCGAAAGAGCGCAACACAATTTTATTTGCCCTCGACCATCATCGAGGTTCAGAAGAAAACCAGCCGGGCTGGGAATGGCATGAGCCTGACTTGGTCGATCCCGCAGTCGGCGTCATCGACACGTTGCCTCGCTTTCGTCAAACCATTTACGACGCCGGGCTCGAAGGAACAGTCGTCGCGCTTGTGGGGGATTCACCAACGGTTGGTTCGCGCTGGGGTATTCCACTTTCCTTTTTGTTCATCGATGGCGGGCACGGTTCGGAACCGGCGCATCGCGATTTCGAACTCTGGACGCCATGGATCGAGTCCGGCGGAATCCTCGCCATTCATGACGTGTTCCCTGACCCCGCCGATGGCGGTCGCCCGCCCTATGAGATCTATTGCCGGGCGATCGAGTCTGGTGAGTTCGTCGATATTTCAGCGACTGGTTCACTGCGAGTGCTACGTCGAGTTTGAGCGATGTTGATCAGTCGGCGCGATCGTTGATCGAGTCGTCGGAATCGATCTCGACGAGCGGCGGAAGCGCATCGTGGTCGATGAATAATCCGGATGCCGGCGAGGTGCGGCTCAGCGCGTCGGCAGCAAGAATGATGGCGGCGTCGGTATAGGTCGTGCGTTCATCGGCGGGGAAGTGCACTTCCTCTGGAGAGACGATTCCGGTCCAGTAGTGGCCGTCATCGCATCGAAGGGCTTGCGCCCACTCGAACAATTTCAACGCTTGTTCGCGATTGCCAACAGAAAGTTCAGCAATAAGGCATTCGCAGGTTTCGGCTGCGGTGACCCATGGCCGGTCGCTTACGCATCGAACGCCACGATTTTCCATGACAAAGGTGTCGCGTCGATCATCAAGTCGTGCACGAGCCTCGGTGCGAGTCAGGACGCCGCCAAGAACGGGGTAGTACCAATCCATGGCCCATCGAGCTTTGGGAGCGAAAGCGTCGGGGGCATTGCCGATGCAGTGTTGGCGAATGACGTGCGCCAGACGGGCGGCACTGAGTTCCCAATCCGGACGTTCATGACCAAGTAGTCCGGCGATCGCGATTGCACAACGAAGGCTGTGGCAGATACTCGACGAACCGGTGAGAAGAGCAAAGGACCACGGAGTGCCGTCGGCGTGACGCGCCCAAAGGATTTCCCCGCGCGGAGTTTGTAGGTCGAGGACGAATTCGACTGCGCGTTCGACAACAGGCCACATGGTTTCGACGAAGCCAGGGTCGCGGGCAACAAGCCAGTGATGCCAAACGCCGGCAGCGATGTACGCAATCGTGTTCGCGTCGAGCTTGTCTTGTTCGATGCCATCAGCGAGGTAGTACTGATGCCAAGAGCCATCGTGGCGCTGGATATCGGCAAGCCACTGGTAGGCGCGCTCTGCTTCAGGACGCATCCCAGCGAGATCGAGTGCCATGGCTGCTTCGATGTGATTCCAAGGGTCAGCGTGGCCACCGGGGTACCAGAGCACCATTCCGTTCGGCTGCTGCCAATCGGCGATCGCTTCAGCAGTTTGAACAACTTGCTGGGCGGTAATGATGTCGTCGACGAATGGGACTTCACTCATTACGCACCTGCCATAGCGGATTGGTGAATCGGTTTCGTGGCGTAGACCACAAGCGATTTGCCCAAGATCGGGTTAAGGGCTTTTTCGGTGAGGCGTGTGAGCGGCGGGGCCGAGATGATGTCCCATTCAAGGAATTTTGTATACGCCTTCACGGCCATATTGGTTTCATTACGTGGTCCAACCGCGCAACGAAGCCACCAATACGGAGCATGAAGCGCGTGAGCGCGATGGGAACTGCCGGGGAGAAGTCCAGCATCCTTCATTTTTTGCCGAAGTTCGGACTCGGCATAAATGCGTACGTGGCCACCGACCGACTTCGGCGCGTAGTACTCGTCGGAAAGTTTCCAGCAGATCTTCTCGGGGAATTCGGCGGGAACGGTGATGGCGATTGTGCCGCCGGGGCGAAGTACACGAATGAATTCCGTCAGCGCTGCAGCATCGTCGGGAACATGTTCCATAACTTCAGAGGCGATGATGCGGTCGAACGATGCATCTGCGAAGGGCAACTTTGTTCCGTCGCCGGCGACCGAGGTGCAAGAAAGAGTCGGCGCAATTTCACCGGCTTCTTTCATAGCGAACGCCGTGGCCGAAACTTGTTCCAACTCGGGAACCGCCATATCGCATGCAACAACGCGAGCCCCGCGGCGGAGTGCTTCAAACGCGTGGCGACCAAAACCACAGCCCAAGTCGAGCAGTCGATCTCCGGGCCGTAAGCCCAAACGGTCGTAATCAGCAGTCAGCACTGGTCAGGCTCCTGGCCGTGTGATGCGTGAACGCTGGAAACGCGGAGCGGCACCTGCTCCACCGGGACGGCGAGCCTGGATGTGGGGCGTCTCTGCGAGAAGCGCGCGGTAATGCTCAACGGTGCCCGTAGCGGTGTGACGCCATGTCCAACGGTCGATGACACGTTGACGGCCGGCAGCGCCGATGCGATCGCGAAGTTCGGGATCATCAAGCGCAATGCGCAGCATGGCGGCGAGTGCTTCGCTGTCGCCGGGAGGAACAACAAGCGCAGTTTCGTTGTGGTTGCCGACAACCTCAGGCAATGCCCCGCCGCTGGTGGCAACGAGGGGAACACCGCAGCTCATCGCTTCGATAGCCGGTAATGAGAAGCCCTCGTAGAGCGAAGGAACAACGGCGACCTGAGCTTCGGAATACAGCTCAATGATTCGTTCCTCGGGAACGCCAGTAATGAAGGTGACGGCATCGCGAAGACCAAGTTCGTCGATGATTCGAGCCGATGGGCCGCCTTCTTTCAGACGACCGATGACAACAAGCTCAATATGGCGTTCGGTTCGGAGCTTGGCAATCGCCTCGAGGAGGTATCGAAGGCCCTTCATGGTTACGTCGGCGCTTGCGGTGGTGATGAGGCGTCCAGGGATGCGCGTAACGGTGGGAATGGGCTTGAACAGTTCCTGATCGACACCGACGGGAACGACGTGCAGCCGATCAAGCGGCACTTTTTGGTCCGCATGAATGTCGGCGAGCGAATTTTGCGAAACGGTGATGACGCGA
>CAIPQK010000221.1 GCA_903867185.1 uncultured Candidatus Nemicrothrix sp.
ATCCTCAATACCGTCATCGAGGTTGACGTCGAAGCCGGTGTTGCCGGTGGTCGTATGTACATGCAGGAACTTCGCCAGAACGTGAGCGACGGTCGCCGCACCAACGCCTATGGCCTCTATCACGACCGCTTCGAACGTCATGACGGTGCTTGGTGGTTAGCTCGCCGCCGTTACGGCTCGTTCTCGCGCACCATCGCTCCAGGCCCAGAACACGAACAGGTCGTCTTCCCCCTTCCCGTCCACGACCTCCGCACGCTCTAGGCGAATCGGCCACGCCCGCTCAGGACTGAAGGTCGACCTCGTTACCGTTGCCGTCTCGAGCTTCGAGGGTTCGCGTTGCCGATGGCGCGCCGCCAATGCCAATTGCTGACAGCACTTCAAACGCGGAATCAGTCGCCGTCGTACCTGGTGGTTGACGGAGCGTTGCGCCTTGTCGGTCCTCATCGAGGTGCCAACCGCGTTTGCTCAGCGCGTCAGCAACGTTGCGGAGACGCGACGCAGAAAGTTCGTTAAAGCGGACAATCAAGATGCTGCTTCCGCCCTGCTTGGCGTTGATCACCAGTGGGTGCCACCCCTCAGGTGCACTCACCGTGGCTGAGGCATCGACTTCCCTTATCAGCACATGTGCCCGTAACGACACGATGGCTTCAGTGAGAATCCCAACGGCATCGAAATCAGTGGGGTCGATCACGACAGCGGTGGCCATGGGTCAAGCCTCGCGCATGGGCTCCAGCACTGGGAATGTCGCCCACGGAGCCGCACCCGTAGGATTCGGGTCCTTGGGGAGGAACAGTCATGGCTCGTGAACATCCTGTTGCCGTTATTACCGGAGCTGCTCGCGGAATTGGGGCAGCGACTGCCGCCCGGCTCGCCGCGCGCGGCTTCACCGTGGCACTGATCGACCTTCCGCTGGAATCGCCCGGCCGCCATGGAGAGATTCCTGGCCCCTATCGCCCCGCACACGGGCAAGACCTCGATGAAGCAGCCGCTGCATGCAATGGCCGCGGCCACGCCCACGCTGCTGACGTTCGCGATCCCGAAGCGCTGGCTCGCGTCATCGACACCGTTGTCGCGCATCACGGTTCGATCGATGTTGTCGTCGCTGCCGCTGGTGCCGTTGCTGGTGGCGCCCCGCTTTGGGAGACCGACGACGACACATGGAAAACGATGATCGATATCAACCTCACTGGTGTGTTCAATATCGCTCGCGCGGCGTTGCCCGCAATGCTCGACGCGCCATCGCCTCGTAACGGTCGATTTGTCGCCGTTGCTTCGGCAGCTGCTCATCACGGGCTTCCGCAACTTGCTGCGTACTCTGCCGCCAAACATGGTGTTGCCGGTTTAGTGAAAGCTCTTTCGGCCGAACTCGCAGATAGCGGTGTTACCGCCAACGCGGTGTGCCCCGGTTCAACCGCGACGGGCATGCTCGATGCCAGTGCCGCGATCTACGGGATGGATGACCGCAGCGAGTTTGCCGATCAGGCCCGCATTGGTCGCCTTATTGATCCCGATGAAATCGCCGCAACAATCGAATGGTTGTGCGTCGACGCACCCGCAGCGCTGACGGGTTCACTCATCGATGTCGATGGCGGTTTCCGCGCATGAGTTCGTTTAATCGCGCGGCCGTCGACGCAATCTGTGCAGACGTTGTCGGCCGTCGCAATGAAATCGATGTTGTCGTTGCTGCACTTGCTGCCGAACGCCACGTCTTGCTCGAAGGACCGCCAGGAACGGGCAAATCCTCGTTGCTGCGTGCGCTTGCTCATGCCTCTGGGGTTGAACTTGTCTTCGTTGAAGGAAACGCCGAACTCACGCCTGCTCGTCTCGTAGGCACCTTCGACCCTGCTCGTGTGCTCACCGACGGCTACAGCCCCGAGGTATTCCTCGACGGCCCTCTCGTCGATGCATTGCGCACCGGATCATTGTTGTACATCGAAGAGATCAATCGAGTACCGGAAGAAACGCTCAACGTCATCATCACGGCGATGAGCGAACGCGAACTTCATATTCCCCGCCTTGGTCGCGTCGCTGCCGAATCGGGTTTCCGGGTTGTGGCCGCCATGAATCCGTTCGATGCGGTCGGCACTGCCCGAATCTCGTCTGCCGTCTACGACCGCGTCTCGCGAGTGTCGATGGGTTATCAGTCGCTGGAAGAAGAAACCGAAATCGTTGGCCGCGAGGCGCAGGGCGCTGGCGCCGGACCACTCGGCAATCGTGCGGTTCGCGTCGTGCGGGCAACGCGAAACCATTCAGATGTTCGTGTCGGCTCTTCGGTTCGCGGAGCAATCGATCTTTCGCTCATCGCCGAACAACTCGCCAACCTTCGCGAACAATCGGTCACCGACGAAGAACTCGGACTCGATGCCGCGCTCGCAGCGCTTTCCGGCCGTATTCGCGTTCGCGAAGGTTCGGGCCGCACGCCCGAAGCAATCGTTCGCGATCTCTGGGCCGCGAATCCGCTCGAACTCGAAGAACCGTCACCCGGGAGTGATCCGGGAAAAGCCTGAGCCCGTCGCCCGATAACGGCGGCGGGGGCAGCCGACCCCCTCAAGCTCCTGACGATGAACGCGTGCTTGAAGGGGACGAGGCCGAACAAGCATTGGCCGAGGCTGGTCGTCAATCGACCTCTCGCCGGCAAATGGAACAACACGAATCGTTTCAAGAGATTTCTCCTGAGGTCGGGATTCTTGATGAAGAAGCGTTTGCCGATGCACTGCGCGACGACCCCGACGAGACCCTGACGCTGCTGGCGGAACTCGTTGGTGCGACCGACGAGAAGTTGCGTGAATTAGCTCGTTCGCTCGCCGGACGCGTGGTTGTCGATGTGGTTCGCACTGGTGCACCGCGACGCCGAGGAATCGGTCGCTTGCGTCATCGGCGCGCGGACCACGGTGGCGAACTTGATGTCGACCGAAGTCTCGAAACAATTGCGGCCTCACGAGCGCGAGGCGATGCACCTTCGCTCGAAGATCTCACCGCTCGTGACTGGTCGAAGCCCAATCTCGCCCTCTGCCTGCTCATCGATCGCAGCGGATCAATGGGTGGCGAGCGTTTAGCGACCGCAGCCGTCGCGGCTGCGGCATCGTTGTGGCGGGCACCAATCGATACGAGTGTGATCGCATTTTCCGACGATGCCATCGTGATTGCCTCTCAAGGTTCGGGTCGCGATGCCGAGGACGTCGTCAACCAGATATTCCGCCTTCGCGGCCACGGCACTACAGACCTGGCGTTCGCGTTTCGCACCGCAGCAGCACAACTGGCACGTTCATCAGCAACTCGAAAGATCACCCTGTTGCTTTCCGACGGCCGCGCTACTGCTGGCGACGACCCCGCCATCGCGGCCACGGACCTCGACGAACTCATCGTGTTGGCACCAGCCGACGACGCCGACAATGCACAGTCCCTCGCCGACTCGGTTGGGGGCCGCTGCGTCATGGTCACAGGGCCGGCGCATATCCCCGAGGCATTGGCCGACGCTCTGCAGTCCTAAACGTGTGCCCCTCGGCCCATCGGTGCGACGATGGTGCCAATGACTTCCGATCACATCCTCGGCGATCTCACATGGGCAGATGTTCGTGACAGTTCGCGCATTGTCCTGATCCCCGTCGGAAGTCTTGAGCAACACGGCCCACATCTGCCGCTCGATACCGACACTCGGATTGCAACCTCGATTGCCGAGCATGTGTGCGAACTACGCGAGGAACTCGTTCTTGGTCCGCCGATTACCGTCGGCGCTTCGGGTGAACATGCGGGTTTCGAAGGAACGTTGTCGATCGGCACCGATGCCCTAACGACCGTTCTTGTTGAATTGGCACGCTCCGCCGACGCGTTCCGAGGCGTTGTGTTCGTCAATGGTCACGGCGGCAATCGCGATGCGCTCTTGGCCGCAAGAGCGATCCTTCACCACGAAGGACGAACGGTTGTTGCCTGGTCGCCATCGATTCCTGGCGGCGATGCCCATGCCGGTCACACCGAAACCTCGATCCTCCTTGCCATCGACCCTGAGTGCGTGCGCGTCGATGCCATCGAAGTAGGGGCCACGGACCCGCTCAGCGAGTTACTCGAGGACCTTCAGGCCGGCGGCGTGAAGTCGCGCAGCGCTAATGGCATTCTTGGAGATCCCACAACAGCCAATGCCGAACACGGCAACGAAATCGTCATCACGCTTGTTGCTGATCTGGCACGAACGATCGACAAAGTGTTCGCCGAATGACGGTGTCCGAGCTCACCGGTTTGCACGTCGTCGCAGATCCGTCGCTTCAGCAGCGCGAACGCGGAACTGTTCTGATTGGTGGCTCCCCACTTCGCATTGTCCGTATTAGTGAAAAAGGTGCCGACCTCGTCGACGCACTTTTAGATGGTGCGCCCGTTCCGCCGGGCAAGGGCGCAACCTCGTTAGTTCGCCGACTCCTCGATGGCGGGCTTCTGCAACCCGTCCCTCAATCGACACCATTCACGGCTGGCGATGTCACGGTTGTTATTCCCGTGCGCGGTTCGCTTGAGCCCGGACTGTTAGATGGCATCGGCGAGGTCGCGCACATCATCGTGGTTGATGATGAAAGCTCCGAACCGATCACGGTGCCAAAGCACACCCCGCGCGGCGTAAGCGTCCGCTGCATCCGTCGCGACACCAACGGTGGTCCCGCCGCAGCACGCAACACGGGCCTTGGCGCCGTTACCACCGCGCTCGTGGCGTTTGTCGATGCCGATTGTCTTCCTCGCGCTGGGTGGATTGCTTCGTTGCTCACGCAATTTGGTGATCCCAATGTTGCTGTCGTTGCCCCACGAATCACCTCGGTGGAACCAGTTGGCGTAACAGATCACCCACTCCTTTCACGCTATGAACGAGCGCATGCATCGCTTGATCGCGGGACACAACGGGGACGAGTACGCGCTCGCACTCGGGTTTCGTACGTTCCTTCGGCCGCCCTTCTCTGTCGCGTCGATGCACTTCGGGAAGTCGGCGGATTCGACGAGGCCATGACCGTTGGTGAAGACGTCGATCTGGTGTGGCGTCTCGATGAATCAGGCCACACGGTTCGCTACGAGCCAAGCGTCACCGTTGGCCACCGCCACCGCACTACCCCGTGGCCATGGCTCCGTCGACGCTTTGACTACGGCACTTCTGCCGGCCCGTTGGCCAAGCGCCACCCGGGAGCACTGGTTCCCATCGAAGCATCGGGGTGGAGCATCGCCACTTGGGGCCTCGTTGCTGCGGGGCACCCGATTGTGGCCGGCGCCGTTGTCGGGGCTACTGCGGGAATGCTGAGCGGAAAACTCGATGCACTTTCTCGACCAATGCCGGTTGCTGCGCAACTCGCCGGCCGCGGTCATCTCAGTGCTGGTCGCACCATTGCTCAGGGCCTTGTTCGGCCCCTTTGGCCACTGACGGCACTCGCACTCATCGTTCTTCCATGGCGGCGTTTGAAACTGGCGCTTCTGACTGCGGTGCTTGCGCCTTCGATCATTGACTGGGTGCGGACGCGGCCCAACATCTCGCCTGTTCCCTACGTCGCGCTGCGACTGGCCGATGACATGGCCTATGGCGCGGGCGTTTGGGTCGGTTCTGTGCGCGCCGGAACCATCGAACCACTCGTTCCCGATGTCACCAGTTGGCCGAAAGCCAGTCGCTACACGCGATGGCGCACGAACAAGGCGCAGCCCTAAAGCGGATCAGCCGACGTTCAAGAGATCGACGACGAACACGAGGGTTTCGCCACCCTTGATCACGCCACCGGCGCCACGATCGCCATAGCCAAGATGCGACGGGATGGTGATGCTTCGGCGGCCACCGATTTTCATGCCGGCAACGCCCTGATCCCAACCAGCAATGACTTGACCGGCACCGAGGCGGAACTCGAAGGTGTCGTTGCGATCCCACGATGCGTCGAACTGCTGTCCGTCGCTCCAAGCAACGCCAACATAGTGAACGGTGACGTTCGCGCCGGAAAGAGCTTCGGTGCCGGTGCCAACTTCGATGTCTTCAATGACAAGGTCGGCCGGCGGTGCGGTGTCGGGAATGGTCACGGTGGGTTTGGTATCAGCCATGGCCGAAACTTAGTGCGAGTCAGGAACGATGGGCCACAAGGGCTCGCCATTCCCCATCTTCTCGAACGTCATCAACAACTGCACCGGCCTGATTGAGTGCTGCCGCGACAGTTTCGGTCTGTTCGGCGAGCAGTCCACTGAGAACCAACACGCCACGAGGCTTCGTGATCTGGACCAAACCTTGGGCCATCGAACAAAGCGTGGCTGCACCGATATTGGCCAGCACAAGGTCGTAGGTCGCGTTGTCGAG
>CAIPQK010000222.1 GCA_903867185.1 uncultured Candidatus Nemicrothrix sp.
GAGTCCATTCATGGCCGCAACGGTGCGTTGATAACTCGCGTTATTCGTGAACGCGTTGGCGAAATGAATGACGTACGAACTGCGGTCGACGAATGTCGGCACATAGGTCACTGTTTGCAGCCAAGTGCCGTCACGCTGTTCGGTAAACGCGATCTTGACGATGACACCATCGTTGCTTGGGACTGGAGTGGCAGGTGCACCTTGGTTGGAAAGAAAGTTGCCGGTTCCATAAATGACGTACTTCTTTCCGATTTTTTCGGCAGCTTGAACGACGTGCGTGTGCTGACCGATGACAAGATCGACCGAGGGAGAGGCGAGTAGTGCGGCAGCTTGCGCCCGTTGAGTGGCCGAGGGCAGAGCGCTGTATTCCTCACCCCAGTGCATTTCGACAATGACGATGTTGGCACCAGCGGCCTTCGCTGCAGTTGCTGCGGTAAGTGCTTGGTCGATATTGGTGAGGTTCAGCAGCCATGGCTTTCCGGCCGGAACTGGGATTCCATTTGTCCCATAGGTGTAATCAAGGTGGGCGACCTTGACGCCCTTGGCCGTTTGTAGATCAGGAACTATTGCTTCGAGGGCTGATCGAGCAGTACCGACATGGCCGAGTCCGACGCGATCGAGCTCGTTCAATGTTTGTGTGATCCCTGATTCACCTTGATCGAGCGAATGATTTGAAGCGGTCGAACACGAGTCGTAGCCAGCTCCCTTCGCGGCATCAGCAATTTCGTGAGCGGTATTGAAGATTGGATAGCCGGTGAGGTTGCGGTCTGAAGAGGAAAGCGGTGTTTCCATGTGGCAATACGCAATATCGACCGCCGAAATCGTCGGAGCAATTTCGGCCAGCATCGGCGAGAAGTCGTAACTCTTGCCACCACCGTTCGAAAGCGCTCGTTGTTGCACGGGCATATGAAGGAGAAAGTCGCCAGTGGTTGACACGGTGATTGTTCGAAGAGGCTTGAGTGTGGTGGTGGTTTCGATTGGAGCGGCAGTGGTCGTCGCGGAATCGGTAGTTGAAGGGTTCGATGATCGGTAGGCCACCGTTGCGCTCACTCCCAGAACCACAAGTGCGCACGCGAGGATGATCCATGGCCCCCGTCGTCGACGTTGCCGTTCTTTCGCGTGTTGCATGTAGCGCCGCTTTCGCCCCGTCCGCCGTCAGAATAGACCGGCTTATTAGGAGCAAAGGTAGCGAGTTTGACCGCCTGATGTCGGGCAGCTGGGAGGTATCGGGTCAGGTGGGAGCGGTAATGATCCGGGCAACAAGAACAACGAGAACGATTAAGGAAAAAGATGTCTGCAGCATCATCATGACCTTGACCGGCCGAGTTCGAATTCCTTCAATCGTTGGTCCGAACGTGGACTGAGTATTAAACGAAAGAAACAGATAATCGATCCAACGTGGTGGGTCATCGGGGTGAGCGGCGTTGGGTGGAAAGTCGAATGCCCCACCTTTGAGATAGGCATCGGCGAGTTGATACCAAAGCGAAAACGCGAGCATGTTCGAAGCGAAGAGCAGACCGAGGTCGAGAATGAGCCAGTTCTGACTCGTATTTCTGAGGCTTGGTACGACAACGAGGGTGATCATGTTGAAGAGCACATTGAGCGATGCGGAAACGAGGTAGATCGACAGGACAGCGAGGGTGAATCGCGAGTGCGATTCACGTGATGCGACAAATCGCTGCCGAACGAGGGCGATGACAACGAGGACAAGAACCGCGACGAACATCACGTCAGCGATGTCTCCGATTGCCCTGAGTATTTTCTCTGAGATCTTCGCGTCGTCGCCGATGGCTTCAATGCGGAGAGTAAGGAGTAAGTCCATGCCTTGGATCAAAAGGACAACGACGAAGAAAGCGAATAGGTGGATGGGGTGGCGATGCCACTCGCCTTCGCAGAGGCCGCCGCGGCAACAATCACGCTCTTGGTCGGAGAGGTCCTTCGGTGAGGTCACAGCGAGACTTTAGGTCTGGTTAGGCTCGGAAGGTCCGTTAGGAGAGCCTTCTCCTAGTCACAGAGGTGAAGACATGAAGTCACGAATCGTTGGACTGTCCACACTTGCGGTGGTTGTCGCCGTCGCCAGCTTGGCCGTTGGATGTTCGTCATCCAGTTCCAAGTCGTCCAACACCATCCGTATAGGCCTTGAGGCGCCGATTACTGGCAGCCTTTCCGAACTCGGTCAGGGCATGTTGAATGGCGCCAAACAGGCAGCCACACAAGTGAATGCCAATGGTGGCGTGAACGGTAAGAAGATCGAGATCGTTGCCATTGACGACAAGGGCGATGTCGATGCAGGTGTCACTGCCGCTAACGCCGCAGTGAAGGCAGGCCTTGCGGCAGTCGTTGGCCCATATAACTCTGGCGTGGGTCTCAAGACGCTTCCGATTTACGCTGCTGCCGGCCTTGTTCCGCTTCGACTCACGTCTTCTGACGCAACCGAAGGTATGGGTTTCACACTTCAGCCGATGACCTCGCAGATTGCACCGGTTGCAACCGATGCCATCGTGAAGGAACTGAAAGCAACTTCGGTTGCGCTCATCGTCGATTCCAGCACCGATTACACCAAGTCAGCGGCCACTGCGATGACGGCATCGCTTGGTAAAGCTGGTGTCAAGATCACGGCAACCGAATCAATCACCCCGGGTGCAAAGTCGTACGCCGACACGGTTACAAAGGTTCTCGCCACGAAACCTTCAGCGGTGTATGTCATCACCTACTTCCCCGAGGCCGGATTGATCGCGCAAGCAATGCTTGCGGCAAACACCTCCGCGAATTGCCTCGCTGACTACGGCGCATACGACAACGGCTACATCACTGCCGCCGGAATTCCTGCTGCGCAGAAGTGCCCAGTCGTTGGCGTCCCGGCACCGAGTGACTTCCCCAACAGTGCAGCGCTCGTTGCTGAGTACACCAAGGAGTTCAAGACAGCTCCTGGCTCATGGTCGCCATACACCTACGACTCGGTGCTCGTGCTTGCCGACGCCATCACTCGCGCTGGTGGTACGACCTCCGATGCCCTGAAGAGCGCACTTGCGGGAACGAAGGGTTGGAAGGGCTGGACCGGCACTGTTGCCTTTGATGCAACCACTGGCAATCGAGTTCCTGCGCCTGTCACCGTGAACACCGTCACAAGCGCCGGTGCCTTCCAAGTCGACCCGGCCTGGATCACGGCAACCGGTTTCAGTTACTGAACAACATCACGAGGAGCGCCAGCGGTTAAACCCTGGCGTCTCCCATGTGAGGCCGTCATGGCCAATAACGAATGCATCAAGTTCCGGGTGGGTTTCCATTAACCACTCGGCACCCTTGAGCCCCATCACGAAGACTGCAGTTGCATACGAGTCGACGTAGGTGAGGTCTTTGCCAACAATAGTCACGCTGGCGAGTTCGGCCGTTGGCTCGCCTGTTTTGGGGTCGATGATGTGCGCGCCGCGTTCATAGGTTGCTGATGTTGCGATCGCTGCACGTCCACCGAGAGAAAGAACCGCTGCCGAGGCAAGCGGTTCTGACGGGTGGCGAATGCCAATACGCCAAGCTTGATCGGGTTCGGCGTTACCCCGAAGTGCGATGTCGCCACCAGCGTTGATACAGAAGTTTTCCGCTCCGTGCGCTTCGAGAAGTTCTGCGGCCCGTTCGATTGCCCAACCCTTGACCAACCCCGATGGATCAAGAGTTGAACCGTTCGGGGCGGGAACACAGGCGATATCAAATGCGCCCGAAGTTTCCTCGCGTACCGCCTCGCACAGGGTCAAAACATTGCGCGCTTCCTCACTGAGTTGATCAGCCGAAATCAGTCCAAGACCGAATTGCGAAAGAGGACTTTCCATCTTGTAGGTGCTGAACGTGGCGTCAACGTGATGGAGCCACGCAACGACGGTATCGATTGCGCTTGATTCAATGTCATCTCGCACGTCGAGAGAAACGGCCATGCCCATGGCAACTTCGACATGGTGAATACCAGTTGCCATCGGTCAGGACGCAGCGTGAGATTTGTCGATGGCAGATTGCAACGAAATCTTGTAACTCTCACTGGTATAGGTCGCTCCAGAAACAGCGTTCACATTCGCGTTTTGTGCGGTGAGCGTGGACTGCACCAGTTTTGGA
>CAIPQK010000223.1 GCA_903867185.1 uncultured Candidatus Nemicrothrix sp.
GACACTCATGTTGACGAACATGCGATCACGCACGATGCCGGCATTGGTCACGACCGTGTCGAGACCGCCGAACGTATCGATGGCGCTCTGCACGAGGCGGCCAGCGCCATCCCAATCGGCGATGTCGTCACCATTGGTGATCGCTTCACCGCCACGCTCGCGAATGAGTTCAACGACTTCTTGGGCGGGGCTCATGTCATTGCCATCGCCCTGCAGCGACGCGCCAACATCGTTCACCACGACCTTGGCGCCTTCGGCAGCGAATGCCAACGCATGCTCGCGGCCAAGGCCACGACCTGCACCAGTGATGATGACGACACGTCCGTCACAAATACCCATGACTTATTGCTCCCTGTTCTTGTGGTTCTTCACTGCTTCTTTCACGTACTTCGTGATGTCAGCCGGCTTGATCTTTGCGTCGAAGGGAATATCCCACGACCCCATGCTCGACGAAGCAAAGCGAAGAACTCCGAGCGGATCGGAAAGTTCGTCCCCCTGCATAAATCGGAGTGAGATCGCCTTCTTTGTTGTATCGATAGCGCAAAGCGGACTCATCCACTTCGCATCGAACGAATACATGTACATCTTCCACTTAATGGCAGTGTCAATCTTGGGCACCGCCTTCAGAATCGCTGTGTTGATGATCTCCAACTGCGAGTGAATCGCCTTGTCCTTCGATTTGAGGTAGTCCCCAAAAGGTTGCTGGCTCATTCAGAGGCTCCGTTTCTCATCTGAGAATCCCTTGCTGCTTCAAGAGCAGCAATGTCGATTTTATTCATGGTGAACATCGCTTCGATCGCGCTCTGGTTGCAGATGAGTTCACCCATGTTGTCGGGGATGATCTGCCACGAGAGGCCAAACTTGTCTTTCAACCAACCGCAACGACTTTCCTCGCCACCATTGGCAGTAAGAGCGTTCCAGTAATGATCAAGTTCCTCTTGACCATGACAGGGATAGACAAACGAAACAGCTTCGGTAAATGCGAACTCAGGGCCAGCATTGAGGAGTTGCATCGGCTGACCGGCAACCGTTACGAACGCCATGAAAACGTTTTCGGTTCCGTTCGGCCACTCGTCACCATCAGGACCATTCGACTGAATGTGATCAACCGAAGAGTTCGGAAACAACTCGGTGTAAAACTTTGCGGCTTCACCGGCTCTTCCGTCAAACCACAGACACGGAATGATCTGGCTCATCGTTGCCACTTCTTTTGTGCCTCGACCGCTGCGGGCGCCAACGATCGCTTGTCGATCTTTGACATTGCCGTCAGAGGCAGTTCATTGAGCAGCACCAACGCATCGGGTGCTTTGTAGGAAGCGAGTCGTTCGTTGCACCAGGCTCGCAGTTCTTCGAGTGTCGGCGGGGTGGCGCCATCAGCCGGCACGACAAAGGCCACACCGATCTCGCCGAGCACCGGCGCGGCCGTTCCCGTCACCGCTACACGATCAACGAGTTCGTGCTGGCCGAGATGATTCTCGACCTCGATTGGATACACGTTGTATCCACCGCGGATGTACATCTCGGTGCTGCGCCCGGCGAGGTGAAGATCGCCGCGAGCATCAAGGAAACCGAGGTCGCCGGTAAGTAACCAGCCGTTTTCGTCGATGGCGTCCGCGGTGAGGTCGGGTTCTTGCCAATACCCGCGCATTACCGCTCGGCTCCGCAAACACACCGTGCCGACTTCGGTGTCTCCTGAGTCGGTCACTTCAACAACTCGGCCACGGCCTTCGTCGAGTCGAAGTTCCATTTCAACGCCCGAACCCGGCGTGCCGACGGTATTGCAGATCACATCGTCGGGATCATCGAGAGACGTGCCGGTTGAGACACAGGCTTCGGTACTCGTATAGCGAACGACAACCGGCGAATGGAAACGATCGCGCATGGCGTCGACCATCTCTGGTGGGATCCGAGCGGCACCCGAAGAAACGATGCGAAGCGAAGACGTATTGGTCGTCGCCAGTTCGGGTAGGGCCAACATCATCTGCCACTGAGCGGGAACGCCCTGTCCAACGCTGACTCGTTCTTCTTCGATGAGTTTCAGTGAACCCGCCGCGGTCCACGGGGTTGGGCAAATGATGGTCGTAATGACATACATCAATTCATCCCAAACGCGAGTCATGTAGCCAACATGAGCAAATGGCAATGGGGACAAACGATGATCCCCCAACGCAGACAACGGCCCAGCCGCTTGCGCCATTGCTCGCAAGCACGCGTGGTCGAACATCGCGCCCTTGGGTTTGCCCGTAGTTCCTGATGTCCAGACGATGGCAAGAAGATCGGTATCGATAATCGCTGGTCGAGCCGTAAATGGTTCGTCGTTGTAGGCCTCGCGCAGTTCAGCAACAGAGAGAACCGCCACGGAAGAGTCATTCACAACAAGGGCGTCGGTAATGATCACCTTTGGCGAAGACTTCGCGATGATGTGCTCAGTTTCGGCAGGACCAAGTTTCGGATTCATGCCACTGGCAATCGCACCGAGTCGAACGACGGCTTGATACGCAACTGCATACTCAATCGATGACGGCAACGAGATGCCAACAACATCGCCCTGCATTACGCCCATTGATGAGAGCCGCGTCGCTACGCCATCGGCAGCGCGCTCCCATTCACCAAACGTCATTCGAGCACGAGATTGAACTTCGCCATTTCCATCGACGAACGCCGCCACATCGTCACACTGCGCCACAACCGCGTCGAAAAGTTCAAGCAGGTTGGCGTAGTCACCAGTGAACGGAGCGTCGGGCAGCGGCATGGAACTCAGGCTCCGTCGCCCGTTTCGAGCTTCGCCATTTCGGCGCGGCCGATCTCGCGAAGTTCGACCTTCACGACCTTGCCACTGGCATTGGTGGGCAGTACATCAACGATGCGGAAATAGCGAGGAGCTTTAAAGTTCGCCATTTCCTCGCGGGCCCAGGCGCTGAGTGCGTCGACATCGATGGTCACGCCATCACGGGGCACAACAAAGGCCATTCCGACTTCGCCCATACGTTCATCGGGCACGCCCACAACCGCAACCTGTGCGATGCCGTCAAACCCCATGAGGAGATTTTCGATCTCGGCCGGATAGGCATTGAAACCGCCGACGATGAACATGTCTTTGGTGCGATCAGTGATGCGCACATAGCCACGGTCATCCATGATTCCGACATCGCCGGTATGAAGCCAGCCCTCGGGATCGATGGTTTCGGCGGTTGCTTCAGGGTTATCGAGATAGCCGAGCATGACGTTGTAGCCCCGACAAACAATTTCACCGGCTTCGCCACGCGGAAGTTCGTTGTTGTTTTCATCAACGATGCGAACTTCGGTATCGGGAATTGCACGACCCGAGGTGAGAGCAATCGTTTCCGGATCGTCTTCGGGGCGACACATCGTGACAGTGCCGGTCGCTTCGGTGAGGCCGTACGCGGTGATGATGTTCTTGAACGTGAGTTCGTCGCGCATGCGCTCGATCATCGACACCGGAATCGCTGCAGCGCCGGTTACCGCAACACGTAATGACGAAAGATCGAACGAGTCGCGGTTGGGGTCGTTGAGAATAGAGAGGAACAACGTGGGCGGCCCAGGCAGCATCGACACCTTTTCGGCGGCGACGCGAGCCAATACCTTCTGCACATCGAAGACTGGTTCGGGGATCATCGTGGCGCCCTTCAAGAAACTGGCGACGATTCCTGCTTTGTAGCCAAAGGTGTGGAAGAACGGATTGACGATCAGATAACGATCGTTTTCAACGAGTCCAACGACATCAGCCCACACTTCAAACACTCGCAGCGTCTGTGCGTGCGTAACCATCACGCCTTTTGGCTTGCCCGTTGTGCCCGAGGTGAACACGAGATCACACAGATCATCAGGACTGGTTTCGTTGACGCGCGCATCGACCGATTCCACCGGCACGACAGCGCCAGCATCGAGATAGTCCTGCCATGAGGTCGTGCCGGCTGGGGCTTCGCCCTTGATGACAACGATGCGGCAATTTTCGTCAACGCCCGTGCCCGACAACATGCCGACATAGTCGTTACCCAAGAAACCGTTGACGCACAGCAACACCTTGGCGCCCGAACGGCGGATGATGTCGGCGGCTTCAGTCCCCTTATAACGAGTGTTGAGCGGAACCAGCACGCCTCCGGCCATCACTGCGCCGAGGCCCGAGATGACCCACTCGGCAATATTCGGCGCCCAGATAGCGACCTTGTCGCCCTTTTCGATACCGGCAGCAATATGCGCCCGAGCGGCATCGACGATGCGATCGCTCAGCTGCGGGAAGGTCAGACGCAGATCTCCATCGACCAAGGCCTCGACCTTGGGAAACCGATCTCTCGAGGCCAACACCAGCCGGCCAATAGTTCCCCAATTTTCGTCTGCTCTCATGGGTGGTGACACTAGCGATTCCTGTCTCGCCTATCTGACGGATTGTCAGAATCGAAGATCGGATACTCTCGCGAATGGCTCAAAACGTTCTTCGCACCCATTCTCGTTCCCGCTCTTTCACCGCCCTTGCCGCAGGCGGTTCGATGCTCACCGCCGGAGCCGGGGTGGGCACTTTTGCCACTGCGCTGTTCATCGGGCTCGCTGGCCCGGCTGGAGCGACAACCTTCACCGTTTCCAACACCAACAACAACGGTGTTGGCTCGTTGCCCCAAGCAATTATCGACGCCAACGCTGCAACGGGCGCCGATACCATCGACTTTGCGCCGGGAGTTGCTGGGATGATCAATCTCACCACTGACTTCCCCGACATCACCGACAGCCTCACCATTACGGGGCCAGGTTCAGCAGCGCTCACAATTTCTGGCAACACGCTGTATCACGCGTTCGCGCTCAAGACCGTCGACAACGGAACCGTCACCATTTCTGGCCTCACCGTTACCGGCAGCAGCACTCTCTGGTCTGGCCTCGACGGTGGTGCCATTTACGCGCTCAACACTTCGGTGAATCTCGATGACGTTGTACTCAGCAACAACACCTCCCACACAGCATCTGGCGGCGGGATTTGGATCGATAACTCCGCCGGCATTGGAACTGTAACGATCACGAATTCAGTGATTTCGCAGAACTCAGTTACTGGCGTCGGCGGGGGCAGTTACGGCTCCCTCGGCGGCGGCGGGGCGGTGATCCTCGCTGACGAAGTCACCATTTCGAACACGAAGATTGATCACAACGACGCAACACAAATTGGTGGTCTCGCTGTAAGCGCCAACATTGTGACGATCGACGCGACCACGATTACCGACAACACCGACAGCGAAAGCGTCGGAGGCCTCCTCGTTCAAAGTAGGAATCTGACGGTCTCGGATTCAGTAATAAGCGGGAACACATCAGATGGTTTCGTCGGCGGGGTGTACCTCTTCGACACGACGTACAAAGGAACCGGC
>CAIPQK010000224.1 GCA_903867185.1 uncultured Candidatus Nemicrothrix sp.
CCGGCCGATGAACACGGTTGGACCTATTTCGTTGCGATGCTTCGCCCAGATGTCAACGCGAGCGCCGACATCGTCAACGTCAAGCCCGCGACTGTGGGTGAGAAGCCAATTCGTCGCGTTGTCACTGGTTCCTCTGTTGTCGACGGTGGTGCTGCCGATCGTCGTGTCGTTACCAGTCCCCCAGTTGTCGATGGTGGCGCTACCGATGCGGTGTCCTCGCCGACGACAACGATCACCGACCTCTGGCATACCGGCGGTCCGCTGCAATCTGTCGACCAGGGCGGCGATCCCGCTGGCCCGTGGTCGCTTGTCCCTCCTGCTGGTGGCTTGTGGTTCCGCCTTGTTGAACTCACTCCCGCGCCGCCCAGCGAAGAAGGTTGGCATGCCACACCGACCGTCGATGTCGATGTCGTGTTGCGCGGACGCGTGTTGCTCGAACTTCCCGATGGGGTGCAGACCGAACTCGGGCCCGGTGATGTTGTGATCCAACGAGGAACGAATCATCGATGGACGGCGATCGGCGACGAACAGTTCGCCATGACAACCGTGATGATCGACGCCACTCACTAGTTGTTTTCGAGATCGCTAAGGAATAACACCCAGCCGATCAGGGAAGCACGATCGAGAACTTCGGATCGGGCGGATCGAGAAGCACACGAATCAAGTCAAGCCTGCCAAGGTCGCCTTCAGCGGTTGCGATGCCCTGTTCAACCAATGCCTCAAGTGTCACTATTCCGACGACAAGCAGAAGTAGTTGTGAACGCGGAACAGTCACCGACAACACCGCGTCATCAGCATGTCGATTCGCAGCGTTCGACAGCACCCCATTTTCAAGACGAAGCAAATGACGTTCGCCTGACTCGGCAATCGTCCAATTAATCGCGAACTGATACTCAGCAGCCTTGGTGCCATCGATACGAATCGCGATCGCATCAAACACCTGCGTCACAGAAATATGCGCCATAAGTGCGAGCGCGTTCTGGCCAGCGGGGCCAACAACTTCGGTTCCCAGCAACTCTTGCGCACCGGTGAGGAAGAAATTTCGCCACGTTGCGTTCTCTTGCGCGTAGCCCATCTGCGTATAGGTACGAGCGAGAAGTTCACGCGCAGCCATATTCGTTGGATCGGCAAACACAACATGGTTCACGACTTCAGCCACCCATCGGTAGTCACCGTCTTCGTAAGACAGTTCTGCCTTCGCCAGCACCGAATCGGCACCACCCATGAACTCGACATATCGAATAGCAGCTTCCTCTGGCGGATGGGGCCAAAGATGCGCCGGGTTTCCATCGAACCAACCCATGTATCGCTGATAAACGGCTTTCACGTTGTGACTTACTGATCCGTAGTAGCCACGGCAATGCCACGAAGACGCGAGCGTGGGCGGAAGCTCGATCATCTCTGCAATTTCTGCGCCGGTAAAACCGCGATTGAGATACCGAAGCGTCTGATCGTTTAGGTAGGCGTAGAGATCGCGCTGCTTTGAGAGGTAGTCGACAATGTTGTCGGTTCCCCATGTTGGCCAGTGATGTGATGCAAACGAAACATCACTGTCGGCAGCGAACAACGCGATGCTTTCATCGATGAAACCCGCCCAAGCATGCGCATCACGTACAAGTGCTCCACGCAGCGTCACGACGTTGTGCAAATTGTGTGTTGCGTTTTCGGCCATGCACAACGCACGAAAGTCAGGGAAGTAGAAGTTCATCTCCGCCGGGGCTTCGGTGCCGGGTGTCATTTGGAAGACGATACGAACGCCATCGAGCACGAGTTCTTGACCGGTGTGGGTGATGTCAATCGTTGGTGGCAGCAACGAAAGCGTTCCCGAGGACGGTGATGGGCCAAGACCACACGTCATCTGGCCTTCTGGACCGCGTGGCAGAAGCGTTCCGTACATATAGGTGGCACGGCGACTCATCGCCGTACCAGCCTGCAGATTTTCACTGACCGCGTATTCGAGGAAGTGTTCTGGCGCAACAATTGGGATGTCACCCGGGTCGCCATTGGGAACCACTCCCCCAGCTCCACCGAAGTGGTCGATGTGGCTATGTGTATAGATGAGTGCAGTTACAGGACGGTCGCCACGCACTGACCGGTACAGCGCTAGAGCCGCTGCCGCGGTTTCGCAAGAAACGAGTGGATCAATAACGATCACCCCACTCTCGCCCTCAATCATCGTCATGCTCGAAATATCGAGACCGCGAACTTGATAGATGCCGGGAACCACTTCAAACAATCCATGAATGAGATTGAGTTGCGCTTGGCGCCACAAACTTGGGTTCACTGTTGCAGGAGCGTCGCCAGACGTGTCGCCGTAGGGGCCGAGGTCCCAAACAACACGGCCGTCGGTCGCTTCAATCAGCGTGTCGTCAAGCGCAGCAAGCAATCCACGTTGCGCATCGACAAAGTCCTGCTGGTTGTCGAATGGAAGATTCATAGTGACCGCGTGCTGATGTGCGGCAGTGTGTTCCGAAACTGACATTACTTTTTATCCAATCGCCAATGGTTAAGGAACTAGCGAACCTGGTCCCGTCGCTGAATAGAAGAAACCGCCCATCAGCACCGCGCTCATTGCAGCGACGAGCGGCAGCCAACGCTTAGGAATGCTGAGAGCGAATGCAACAAATAATGGAAATGCGAGTAGCAGGAACCTTCCGGTGGACCCTTGACGCGCGTTTGTCGCCGCAAGCACCACGACCGCTGCCGCATATGAAAACCACACCCAATCCATCCGACGGCGATACGCCAGGATCAATCCAAAAACACCCACAACAAGCAATATCAATGGACTGATTACAAGATTCGCGGATTTCCACTGATGTGTCACAAGATCAATCGTTGATTCCAACGTCGCTTGACCCCAATCGAACCGCGATCCCCACCCTTGTGACTGAATCGTGAAGTAGCCGCGTGGCTGGCCTGTTCTGTGCCAGACGAAGGCGATCCACGCAATAAAACCAAGCGGTGCCAAAAGTGGCGCAACAAACGCTCTCCAATCACGCTGTCCTCGGAACGCAATAACTGCAGCGACCAGACATGGAACAAAAATAAGGAATCCATTTGGCCGCATCCCGCCAACTACGAGCGCTGCCAGGCCCGCCCACAACCAACGTTTACGGTCAAGGGCTGTGAAACAAAGGGCGACCATCAAAAGAGTCGGACCCTCCGTGTAAAACATGGACAGCACAAACGCGAACGGTGAAACCAGCAATAAGAGAACCGAGTCGGTTGCTACCTCTTCTGAATATCGACGCTGGATAAGTCGCCAAAGCACAAGCGTTCCTGCAAGACCAGTTGTGGTGCAGAAAAGAAGTCCAGAGCGGTCAATAGACAATCCCGTTGCCCAGTGCAGCGCTTGAACACATTTCGGTACCACTGGAAAAAACGCAAGAGTCATGAACTTCTCGACTCCGGTACCCATATCCGGCATTTCGATGTACCCCTGGCCCGCCACCACGGAATTCCAACCTGCATCCCACTGCGTGATTAGTCCTAAAGGATTCGTCGTTGGTCGA
>CAIPQK010000225.1 GCA_903867185.1 uncultured Candidatus Nemicrothrix sp.
CAGGTCACGTCGAACCCTCCGGCTCTCAGCTCCCCACATCGAAACGTTGACTGCAGTTCGGGCCCGCCAGGACGGAGACGCAATCCTCTTCGGTGAATATTGGGAAGACTCCGGATTCATTTTCACTGTCGATCACGGAATGCCGATTCATCCCGATGCCATCACTCGCCGATTCAAGCGGCTCATCGCAAAGGGTGGGTTCTCTCGAATCCGTTTTCATGATCTGCGCCACACCCACGCATCGATCGCTATCCACTCGGGCGAGCACATCAAGGCCGTTTCATCCCGACTCGGACACAACGACATTGGCTTCACTTTGCGCCAATACACCCACCTGATGCCCGAAAATCAGGGACTTCCCGCCGATGGTGTTGTTGCAGCGCTGGACGGTCCGGGAATTTCCTGTGACCAAACCCGTGACCACGACGGGCCAATCATGCAAGCGGCCCCCTCCGAGAAGGGGGCCTGACCTGCGCATTTGATGGTGGCGGGGGTCGGATTTGAACCAACGACCTTCGGGTTATGAGCCCGACGAGCTACCAGACTGCTCCACCCCGCGGCGTGAAGTAGAGGGTACCGGGGTTAACCCACAAACGCCAACCGACATTGGTATCTCAGCCAAGTTCAGGGTGCTCGAGATAGGACGTAAGCGCAGGACGGCGACGCTCGATAAGACGCCACCCGTAGCGGTTACCAACGATCACTCCCCCGGCCGACATGGCGACCGCAAGAACGATCCCCAAGATGAGGAACGGCGGCGATGAAACCTCGAGGACCTGCTGTTCAGAGCGAATCGACCACACGAAAAGACTTGGTGCCAGCAGGACTACTCCAATTGCCGGAACCAAACCATAGGGAAGCAGAACGAGAACTCCCCATCGCACGAGATCGTGAAACCAATTGTCTCGATGACGCCAGCGGTACTTCAAACTGCGCGGGTGATAGGGCCACACGATTCCGACCCATCCAGAAATAGCGAGCGTTCCGAACGGGAGAATCACAATTGAACAGAGTGCGATGACCTGGGCAAAGCGATGATGATTCCCGTAACCCATCACAAACGTGAGGACGCTGCATACGGGCGCTACAAGGATCCACAACGCAATACGTTTCGCGTTCATAAGCCGAAGGGTCATCACACGATCGCGAAGAGCCGGCAATGTTCGAGCGACATCGGACGCCAACACGTTCGTAGATGGAACATCTGAAAACATCCAACCGGCAAGAACAACGGTAAACAACGCCGGGCTATGCACTTCGAAAAACAACCCCTCAACCTTTGGCGGTGCGAAATACCAAAGCACCACCACAAGTACGGCATTCAACACAATGACCTGCAGCACGGTATACGGATACCGAAACGCCATTCGGAGTTCGTCGCTCACCGCTTCGCGAAGTGTCTGAGGTAGTTCTTCCATCATGCAGCCGTCTGTGGAAGGCCAAATGCTTGGCAGTACCGGGCAAAACGTTCACGCTGTTCATCGGCATCAAGCCCGAGCCAATTGAACGACCAAGAGTGATCACCGTGCTTTTCACGCGGCGATTTTTGAAGTGCCGCGGACATCGCAGCTCGAATATCATCCGGAAGGTCAATCCCAAGTTCTTCGTAGATGCGTGCAACTACCGCCACACCGTCTGCGTTGAAGTCGGCGAACGAACCGTGTGAAACGCGGCCCGCGGGCAGCACTCCATTGGACTGAAGATCGACTAATCCATCGAGATCGGAGTGATAGAGGTCGGCGTGATAGCGACCAATCACAGCAGTATCGACATCATCGCTATGGGCCCACCGAAGCGTGGCGATCAAACTCGTCACCGACCCAAGAATTGCCAACGGATCACGATGAGTGATGACGAGTTGTGCATCTGGGTAGGTGCTGAGCAGAACCTGAAGGTTGTGCAAATGCACCGGTGACTTCAGAACCCATTTCTCAGTCGGCATACGGCGCTGAAGGATCTGCAGCACAAGGCGGTGCATTTCGTACGCCGGTGCCATGTCACATGACTGCAACCAAGCGATGTAGCTCGGCGTGTCGTAACGACTAATGAATTCTTCGCCTCGGAACGCGAACGACATCGCCGAGAGGCACTCCTTATTCATGCGACCGGCATATGCATGGATCGCGTCGAGTCCACCAGTAACGAGTTGCGGACCACGAAGTTCCGCATCGGCCAAACCGATACGAGGATCGTTTTCGTACGTCTCAATTGTTGGTGGCGGTACGGGGCGCAAGAACTCCCAACCCAGCGGAACTCGGTGTCGGTAATCAGCCGACAACAACGCGTGCAACACCGTTGTGCCGGTTCGGGGCGCACCCACCACAAAGAGCGGCTCGACAATTTGTTCGTCACGAACTCCGGGGTCATTTCGAACCAAGTCACAGATTTGCAGTCGAACTTCCAGCAAGCGCAGCAAAAACCGCCGCGTCATCCACCGGCCCAGCAGGTTCAATTTCGCTTCGTTCTCCAACGAATGAAGTGCGATATCCAGACCTTCAAGGAAATCCTCGCCGGTGCCTGGCCCAGGAGCACAAAGCGCCGAGATTCCTTCGTTCGCGCGTCCCTGACGGGCCAGCGCCTCACCAATCAAACCTTCGCGATCAAGCGGAAGCGCTGCTTCGGCCGCAACCGGCAACACGAGACCCGCATTCACCGATTCAACCCATTCAGGGCGCGGTCCCGGATCCCAAGTGGTGGTCATTGGGTAGGAAACTACGCTGCTCCCATGGCTGGCGCACCTCTCAACGATCTCGATAGCCGAGTTGTCATCATTACTGGCGGCACACGGGGCATTGGCCTCGGCGTTGCGCGCCACCTCGGTGCGCTTGGGGCCAAGGTCGTCATCACCGGACGCAAACCCGATCGTCTTTCCGACACGGTCGCTTTGCTCGAATCGGAGGACATCAACTGCGTCGGTTTCGTTGCCGACGTTGCCGACCGCTCACGCTCCTTCGAAGTTGTTAACGAAACCCTCGCGCGCTTCGGCCGCATCGACGGCCTCGTGTTGAACGCGCAATCGTTCCGACCGGTCACTCCCCTGCTCGATGTCACTGAAAGCGACATGAATCTGCTTTTTGATACTGGCCCCAAGGGTGCACTGTGGCTGATGCAAGCAGCGCAACCGCACATGGCCGCAAACAACTGGGGCCGCATTGTCACCATGGGAACCTCGATGGGTCTCACCGGAGCTGCGGGTTACGGCCCCTACGCAGCATC
>CAIPQK010000226.1 GCA_903867185.1 uncultured Candidatus Nemicrothrix sp.
GAACTTGATGCTGCTCGCGGGGATTTAGCAGAATCGCACGCCAAGTCGTCAGCGCAACTCGATGCAGTTCGCCGAAATTTGGTCGAGAAATTCGATCATGCTGAAAGTTCGCTGAGCGATGTTTCGAGCGGGGTATTTGGGTTGACGGTCGAGTTGAAGGATTCGGCGCGGGATCTGAAAGACATGGCCGTTGCATGGCGGGCGATTGGCCCGGACAAGTTGGAGAGTGCCCTCAAGGGGCTCGACAGCAGGATTGATTCAAGCCTCAGGGAGACAAGGGTGCTTGTTCGTGCCCGAGACCGCATGTTCACGATCTGGCTTTCCGGCTTGACGGTTCTCGTGATTGCGCTCGGCGTAATCGCAATCGTGAAGTAATTGCACGCCTGTTTCGTCATGGGAGAGCAGATCTTCTTCGACGCGACCGGCTGATCCCCCACTTCGCGCTGTCACAGCCCACCTCTATGGTCAGGTCCCTTACATGGCGGAGGGAACCTTGGTGGAAAATCGAAGAGATCAACGACGGCATCACAAAACCACATTGGTTGTTGTGGGGGCTCAGAGTGCGCAGATCGATGTGGAACTAGCTGGCGTTATTGAATTGCTTTGGAATCTTGGCATCAACACCCGTGGGTGTTGCCAGAACGAGTCCGAAACGCTGTCTCGTCCGACAGATGATCCGCGCGGCTACATCGGGTTCGATCTCGTCGACGATCTCCAGCGTTTCCTTGAACTCTTCAACGACACTGCCATTGCGAATTACCGCTGGCAGAATTTCGAGTGGCCTGATGAAGTTGGGGGCGAGGTCGTCGAGGTTCCTCCCATGGGATGGTCTTATCGCATCAACGTCCGCAGGCCGGGCCCGAAGCACGACGGAATCGAGATCGGCGCAAGCGTGCGTTTCCCTGTAGGTGACATTCCGATGATCGAGTCGGTACTGAATTCATGATTTGCCAACTGACATCCGCCGGACGGCGTGCGGGCGTCACTTCCAACCGTCGGCTCAAGTGATTCGAATCGGATCGCTCTATCCAGCGAGCGCGGGGAACACGAAGACTGACCCGTCTGTATTCCGTATGATTTCAATTGAAACATCGGTTGGTTGATCGTCGTCGGTGACTCCATCGCCTAGCGCCTGGATCTTGTAGACGGATTGCAAGAGGCGATCAACTTGACCCGGGGTGAAGGCAGGTGCGCGTAGGCCGCGAGGGCGTCCCAACTCAATCGTTGAGAGTTTGATGAGCACGCCAGCGATTCCAGCCTCTGTGTCATTAACGCGCTGTTGGTCGCTCTTGAGTTGACGCATGAATGCCTCGAAGGGATTTCCCGAATCCATCTGCGCGTGCTCGACGGCCTGGAGCACGATGACCCTTCGCTTGAGTGCAGTCGCCAGCGATGCAAGCTCAACATGCGTGCGGAAAAGTCCGCCGTCTTCATCGATCCCGGGAAATGATTCTGTAAGGGTTTCGACTTCAACAGGCTGGCCCTCGGGCAGCGCCTCGAGAGCGGCGTTCCATTTATCTAGCCGGCGGTCAGTTTTTGCTAGCGCCTTTCCGATTGCATGTACGGCGGAATCGAGGCCGAGCGAAACGCTGAGCTTGCCTTCGTCCAAGAGAATGGCTGTTGCTTTATCGATTGCGTCACGACAGCCGTCGAGTTCGCTGCGCTCTTCATCGAGGTTGTGGGCATGCAACTGTTCCAGAAGGTCTGTCACGTGTTGAATCGCGACGCGTCGCTGGTGTTCGACGGCTGCACTCGCGGCGACGGCTACTGCCATAAGTACGAGTGGCGCCGCGATTGTGATGGCCGCACCACCCGCAACTCCGACGGCTGCGGTTCCTGCTGCTCCTGCGACGCCGGCTTCAGCGGCGGCGACTCCTGCTACTGGCACAAATGATGCCTGACCGACGATTCCTGCGGTACCCATAAGTGAGCCACGAATTCCACCCGCTAGGGCCTTCGACTGCATTGGTCTGATGATTCCCTTGCCGATGGCGGAAGCAAACTTCGAAGGGACAACCATCTTGTAGAGAACTTCTTTGCTGGCTGTCCCGGTAACCGCGGATGCACCCTTCGTCGTCTGGGCGAGAAGCTCGGTCAAATGTTGAGCCAAAGGGCTTGCTGCGCCGAGTGCAATGCCATCTTTACGATCGATAGTTGCGGGGGCCGGATGTGCCTCAAGTGTCGCAATCGGTTGGTCGGCCAAAGCCGATAAAACGCTTCGCAGCTCGAAAAGGCGCTGCTGTGTCATCTCGGCTTCGAAGATGGCTGGCGGTAGTCGGAGGTCACCCGTTGCAAGGGTCCACACGGGAACGATCTCTTCGCTGCTTGACGCCATTGTGAGTTTCCGCCTTCTGGTCTACGCCCTACTCACATCGTAGCGGCTGTGTCCGCAGAGATATCTGTGGGGCTAGCGAGGATTCAGAC
>CAIPQK010000227.1 GCA_903867185.1 uncultured Candidatus Nemicrothrix sp.
GACTCCACCCGGGCCGCAGTGGGGTACTGCGTCGTGGGGGAGAGCAACTCGGAGAGATTGGCGAGATCGACCCAGGTGTCCTCGACGCCCTCGGACTTCGTGAGCGTGTCGCTTGGTTGCAGCTCGATCTCGGTGTCGCCCTAGCGGCGCCTCACGGCGAACACCGCTATCACCACATCAGCCGCTATCCCTCGAGTGACCTCGATCTGGCCTTCGAGGTCGACAACGCTGTGACTGCGGCCTCGATTGAAGCAGCGGTTCGGTCCGCTGCGGGCCCATTGCTGGTGACCGTGAACCTCTTTGATGTCTTCCGAGGCCACCCGATCCCCGATGGGAGACGCAGTCTGGCCTACCGTTTGCGGTTGCAGGCACCCGATCGAACCCTGACCGATGAAGACATCGGCGGAGTTCAGCGCTCGGTCGTCGAGGCCCTCATCCCGCTGGGAGCAACCCTCCGAGGGTGAGCAAAGAGTTCAACCGACTCACTTTTGCATAATGTTGCATCATGATGCATTACCATGTAACGTGTGCAGGTGACTTCTGTTGGCATTCTCGGTGCTTCGGGCTTTACCGGAGCGGAACTTCTTCGGCTTCTCGCCAACCATCCTGAGTTCGACCTCGCGTTTGCCACGGGGGAGAGCCAAGCGGGAGTAGCGGTTCGCGATCTCTATCCAAGTCTTTCGGCGGTCTATGCCGACGTGGAGTTCAAAGTTTTCGAACCCTCGCTGCTCGATGGTGTCGATCTCGTTTTCTGTGGCCTTCCGCATGGGGCGTCGCAATCTCTTATGCCGACCCTTGTCGAAAACGTGAAGTGGGTTGTCGACCTCGCCGCAGATTTTCGGTTGCAGGACGCTGCTCTCTATCCGAAGTGGTACGGCGAGGCCCATCCTTGTCCCGAGTTGCTCCCGAAGTTCGCCTACGGACTGCCCGAGTTGTACCGGTCGCAGATCGTCGGCGCTTCAGCGGTTGCTGTTCCGGGTTGTTACCCCACCTGCACATCTCTCGCTATTGCGCCGCTGATTACAAACGGCCTGGTGCAACTCGACAGCATCGTGGTTGACGCTGCGAGCGGTGTTTCTGGTGCCGGTCGGCCACCGAAACCAAACACGACGTTCTGTACGGTCGACGAGGACTACACCGCGTATGGCTTACTGAATCACAGGCATACGCCAGAGATTGAACAGAACATCGCGACCTTGGCATCATCAGAAAGTTCAGCCGTCTCTGTGCTTTTCACACCTCATCTGGCCCCAATGAATCGGGGAATGCTCGCAACCTGCTACTTGCGGCCGACCGGTTCGCAGACCACTGAACAGTTGCTCGAGATCTACGAAGATTTTTACGCCGACGAACAATTCGTTGTTGTCACTGACGGTTCGCCTTCGACAAAAGCTTGCTTGGGTTCCAATACCGCACACGTAACGGTGAGAGCCGACGAACGGACAGGCCACATCGTTGCGATCGGAGCAATCGACAACCTCACCAAGGGCGCATCCGGTCAGGCCGTGCAGTGCGCCAACATCCTCACTGGCATTCCTGAAGCGACCGGTCTTTCTTCGATTGGGGTCTATCCATGAGTGTCACCGCTGCACCCGGATTCGTTGCGGCCGGCGTTGCCGCCGGAGTCAAGCCTTCTGGCAATCCCGACCTTTCGCTCGTCGCAACGGCCGACGGCCTTCCCGTCGCTGCGGCAGGAGTGTTCACGCGCAACAAGATGACTGCAGCGCCGGTGATTACAACCCGCGCGCATCTTGAAGCCACCGTCGGTCACGCCGTCGCTGTTGTTCTTAACAGCGGCAATGCGAATGCGGCGACTGGTCAACAAGGCCTCGACGATGCCGAAGCAATGTGCGCGTCTGTTGCATCGGAACTCGGCATCGATGCCGACCAAGTACTTGTGTGCTCGACGGGCCTCATCGGCATCCCTATGCCGATCGACGTCATCGCCGCCGGCATTCCATCAGTTGTCGCAGCCCTTTCTGCTGACGGCGGCCAAGCCGCAGCAACCGCCATCATGACGACGGACACTGTGGCCAAGCAGGTAATTGTCGAAGGAAATGGTTTTGTCGTCGGCGGAATGGCCAAGGGCGCCGCAATGCTCTCGCCGAACATGGCCACGATGCTTGCGGTCCTCACGACCGATGCAGCAGCAACACCAGAACAACTCAAAGCAGCCCTTGTCTGCGGAGTCGCTAACTCGTTCAACGCCCTCGATGTCGATGGCTGTACGTCGACGAACGACACGGTCCTACTGCTTGCAAGTGGACTAGCTGGTCCTGTCGATGAGAACGCCCTCAACTCGGCGGTGGCCGAAGCATGCGCAAGCCTTGCCGGGCAAATGTGTGCCGACGCCGAAGGTGCCACGAAAGTGGTTCGAATGACCGTCACCGGAGCAGCGTCAGATGCTGAAGCACTTGTCGGTGCTCGGTACGTGTCCAGAAGCAATCTGGTGAAGTGTTCCTGGTACGGATGTGATCCGTATTGGGGTCGGATCGCCAGCGATCTCGGTTCCTGTGGCATCGACTTCGATCCAGCGACGTTCTCGGTTTCCTACGGCGGAATCACGGTGTGTCGCGGCGCAATCGATGCCGACCACGACGTCGCGGCCGTTGTTGCGCACATGGCAGGACGCAATCTCGAAATCGTTGCCGATCTCGGTCTTGGCGCAGGTACCGCAACGATCCTCACGAACGATCTTTCTCACGCATACATCGACGAAAACATGGGCACCTCATGAGCGCGAATAACGCAAAGAAGCCAGGAGCATCGGCACCTTCATCGCACGCTGGTCCGGCAATGGCCACCGCTGAAGTTCTCATCGAAGCGTTGCCGTTCATTCGTGAGTTCTGGGGAAAAACCATCGTTGTGAAATATGGCGGCAATGCCATGGCAGATTCCGCGTTGGCGGAATCCTTCGCTGCCGACATCGTGCTGTTGCACTCGGTCGGCATTCGGGTGGTTGTTGTGCATGGTGGTGGCCCTCAGATCGGTGACCTCCTGGCACGGCTTGGCATCAAATCCGAATTTAAAGATGGTCTGCGGATCACCGATGCCGACACGCTCGATGTAGCGCGAATGGTCCTGGTGGGCAAGGTCAACCGGGACATCGTTGCGTCGATCAATACGCACGGCGCTTTGGCTGTTGGACTTTCAGGTGAAGACGGAGGACTCATCGAGGCCAATCGGCGCGATCCAGAACTTGGTTTCGTTGGCGATGTCGCCAATATCAATCCCGCCATCGTCGAGTCGCTGTTGGCTCAGAACCTGATCCCCGTGGTTTCCACCATCGGAGCCGATCTCAGCGGTCAGTCCTACAACATCAACGCCGACACCGTTGCAGGCGCGATCGCCGGCGCGCTCGGTGCGACCAAAGTCATTTATCTCACTGATATCGCCGGCTTGTTGCGTGATGTCGATGACCAAACGAGCCTTATTGCCGAAACGACGCCATCGGAGATCGCTGAACTCATTGCTGGCGGGGTCCTCTCGGGCGGAATGATCCCGAAAGTTGAAGCGTGCCTCGAAGCCATCAACGCCGGAGTTCCCGCCGCGCACATGCTCGACGGAAGAGTTCCGCATGTCGTGCTTCTTGAACTGTTCACTAAGGCTGGCGTTGGCACGATGATCACGTCGGAGGTCGTCGCATGAGCGTTCACTCAGAAGCAATGCACGCGCCAGCCGGTCTCGATCACTGCCCATTCATGCCCACCTACGGTGCTCCGGCGGTGCGGATGGTTCGGGGCGAAGGCTGTCGGCTTTGGGACGAAGACGGAAATGAGTATCTCGATTTTCTGGCCGGTATTGCTGTTGTTGGCGTAGGACACGCGAACCCAGAAATTGCCGATGCGATCGCAGAGCAAGCGCGGACCTTGGTTCACGTTTCGAATCTCTATGGCAGCGTTCCCGGCACCGAGGTTGCGATCACTCTCGATCGACTCCTCGGTGGTGGCGGACAGATTTTCTTTACGAACTCCGGAGCTGAAGCCATCGAGTGCGCCATCAAACTTGCGCGCAAATGGGGTGGCCACGGTCGTTATGGAGTCGTCAGCGCGTATGGTTCGTTCCATGGACGCACCCTTGGTGCACTTCATGCCACTGGTCAGCCTGCGAAGTGGGAGGGGTTTCAACCGCTCCCCGAAGGTTTCCGTCATGTGGCATGGAACGATCTCGAGGCGCTCGAAGCGGCGATCGATCCAACTGTCGCCGCAGTTTTGCTCGAGCCGATTCAGGGTGAAGGCGGGGTGAACCCGGCTACTTCTCAGTACTTCGAAGGCGTGAGGCGGCTTTGCGACGAACGCGGCCTCCTCATGATTGTCGACGAAATCCAGACCGGCCTCGGTCGGACCGGCGAGTGGTTCGGTTTCCAACACTTTGGCGTCGAACCCGATGTCGTCACTATGGCAAAAGCGCTCGGTAACGGAATGCCTATTGGTGCATGTTGGGCGAAGAAGGACGTTGCTGCGGTTTTCCAACCTGGCGATCATGGGACCACTTACGGGGGCCAACCGCTTGCTGCGTCGGCCGCTCGGGCGACCCTCGCGATCCTTGAACGGATCAACGCACCGCAACTTGCCGAACACGCTGGCGCTCAATTGCGGCGTTCGCTCGAAACTATTGATGGCGTGGTGGAAGTTCGCGGACTTGGGCTCTTGCTGGCTGCCGAGCTTGCCGAAGGCATCGATGCCAAAGCGGTGGCAGCCGATCTCCTCAGCGGGGGACTGATCGTAAATGCAGTATCTCCAACGTCGTTGCGGTTCGCTCCGCCGCTCATCGTTTCTGAATCCGAAATAGCGCAAGCCGTTGAACTTCTGTCATCGGTTCTTGTCACTCATCTCTCCAAGGCTCAGTCATGAGACATCTCCTCGAGGTCGATGACCTTTCAACAACTGAACTTGTGGACATACTCGACCTAAGTCGGGCAGCGACTGTTCCGAGGAGCCTCGATGGCCTCGGCATGGCGTTGCTTTTCGAGAAGCCCTCGGCTCGTACACGCAATTCAATGGAGATGGCAGTCGTTCAACTCGGGGGCCATCCGCTCACGATCAGGCCCGACGAAGTCGGTCTGGATACTCGCGAGAGCGTCGAAGACGTGACGCGGACGTTGTGCTGCTACCACGCAGCGATCGGCGCGAGGGTCTTCGAACATTCGAAACTGGAGCGAATGACGCAAGTCAGTTCTGTTCCCGTTGTGAACATGCTTTCCGATGAAGCTCATCCACTTCAGGCCCTCGCCGATCTACTTACGATCGCCGATGAGTTTGGCGACATCAGCGCGCTTGCCGACCGGACCATTGCGTATGTCGGCGATGGCAACAATGTCGCTCGTAGCTTGGCCATCGGTGCCGGAATGCTGGGCATGACTGTTCACGTGGCCACTCCGGTGGGTTACGAACTTTCAGAGAGTGACGTCGCACGGATTATTGCGACGGGCGCCGATCTCCAGACCACGAACGATCCACTGGCAGCTGTGGCTGGCGCAAGCGTCGTCTATACCGATGTCTGGGCGTCGATGGGGCAAGAGTCCGAGGCCGATCAGCGTCGAACCGCGTTTGCCGGATTCACCGTCGACAACGCAATGATGGCGAACGCTGCCGCCGATGCTGTCTTCATGCATTGTCTGCCGGCACACAGGGGAGAGGAAGTCTCTTCTGAGGTCCTCGAGGGGCCACAGAGCAGAGTGTGGCCCCAAGCTGAAAACCGGATGCACGCCGCACGAGGCGCGTTGGTCTGGCTGATGGAGCAACGATGACTGACACCAAAGAACCGTCGAAATTGGGAAAGACGCAGCGCCAGCACTTGGTCGCCCGACTCATCGAGTCGCAAGTCGTCGCGAACCAGTTAGCGCTTGTCGAGTTGCTGGCGACTGAAGGCGTACTTGCGACGCAGGCAACGGTGTCGCGTGATCTCGAGGACCTCGGCGCCATCAAAGTACGAATGCCTGGTGGTGAGTCGGCCTATGCGATCCCCGCACTGCCGAAAGAGCAACGAGCTCCTGAAGATCACCTCCGGCGGGTTTTTGGTGATTGGGTTGTTGAAGTTGCGACCTCAGACAACCTTGTGGTCATCCGCACTCCGCCCGGTTCCGCTCATGTCGTCGCTTCGGCCCTCGATCGTTCTGGTTTGGCCGGAATTCTTGGAACCGTTGCCGGTGACGACACCATCCTGATCGTGGTGGCGTCGGAAGTTGGCGGTTCAACAGTTGCAGCACAGCTTTCTGATCTTGCTGGTCTTTGAAACCAGTTCTTAGTCACAGTCGATTCAACGAAGGAAGAGCAATGGCACAACGAGTGGTGTTGGCATACAGCGGCGGTCTCGACACGTCGGTCGCTGTGCGATGGATGATCGAAAACTATGGCGTTGAGGTAGTCACCGTTGCGTGCAACCTTGGTCAAGAAGGCGACTGGGAAGGTCTTCAAGCGAAGGCGTTTGCAGCTGGCGCAATTGAAGCGATTGTCGTTGATTGTCAGGAAGAGTTTGCCGACGAGTTCCTCGCTCCGTCACTGAAGGCCAACGCGCTTTACGAAGGCAAATATCCTCTTGTTTCGGCTCTCTCACGACCAGTAATCGTGAAGCACCTTGTCGAAGCGGCTCGGCTTCATGGCGCTGACGCTGTGGCCCACGGATGCACTGGCAAGGGTAACGACCAGGTCCGCTTTGAAGTTGCAACGCGGGCTCTCGCCCCCGACCTTGAGATTCTCGCTCCGGTTCGCAACTGGGGAATGACTCGTGAGATGTCGATCGACTACGCCGAGAAGCACAACATTCCTGTTCTCGCCACGAAAGAGAAGCTCTACTCAATCGACGACAATCTCTATGGTCGCGCTATTGAATGTGGAGAGATGGAAGACCCGTGGTCGCGCCCACCCGAAGGTGTGTGGTCCATGACGACGGTGAGGGCATCAGAGTCTCGGGAAGTCGTCATCGGTTTCGAAAAAGGCATCCCGGTCTCAATCGATGGCAATGCTCGCTCACTTGCTGCGCTGATCGTTGAGATGAACGACATCGTTGGTTCCTATGGTTGGGGCCGACTCGATATGGTCGAGAATCGTCGCGTTGGCATTAAGAGTCGCGAAACCTATGAGGCCCCCGGTGCGCTTGCGCTGATCCTCGCTCATCAAGATCTCGAATCGTTGTGCCTTGAACGCGATGTCATGCACGAAAAGCAGCGGCTTGAAGGTCGTTACGCCGATCTTGTCTATGACGGAATGTGGTACTCGCCGCTCAAGAATGCACTCGATGCGTTTGTTGAGTCGACGCAGCAGTACGTAACTGGCGAGGTTCGGCTTCGCCTCGAGCCGGGTCGTTGTTACGTGGTTGGCCGTCGGAGTCCTTGGAGTCTCTACGACTACGGACTCGCGACGTACGACGCGGAAGACACGTTTAACCACGCTGATTCCGAAGGCTTCGTAAAGCTTTGGGGACTTGGTATTCAAACTTGGGCGGCTCGACAGTCGACCGCCACCGACGGAAAGTAACCACACATGAGCACTCTCTGGCACGGTCGGTTCGAAGGCGGACCGGCGGAGGAACTGATGGCGTTCACCGCGAGTCTTCCTTTCGACTCTCGGTTGGCCGCTGATGACCTCACCGGATCTCGCGCGCACGTGCGCGGGCTTGTCCGTGCCGGAATCCTCTCTGAAGAAGAGGGCAACGCGGTTCTGTCTGCCCTTGACGTGGTCGAGAAGGAACTTGCCGACGGTTCGTTTCTGTTCGTGGCTTCCGACGAAGATATTCACACCGCAGTAGAACGTCGTGTCACCGAACTGGCCGGATCGGCGGGAGCGAAACTCCACACCGGTCGGAGTCGAAACGATCAGGTAGCAACTGACCTTCGGCTCTTCACTAAACGCGAACTCGGAACAGTTATCGCGAAGGTCCTAGACCTTCAACAGGTACTGCTCAATCGGGCTGGTGAAGTCGGAGACGCTTCTCTTCCTGGTTACACCCATATGCAGCGGGCACAGCCGGTACTGCTTGCACATCATCTATTGGCACATGGTTGGTCATTCGCTCGCGACATCGATCGACTCATCGACGCGCGTGCGCGGCTCGACGTTTCCCCGCTTGGCGCCGGAGCGCTCGCCGGGTCGTCATTACCTCTTGACCCGGCCGCCACGGCAGCTGATCTTGGTTTCGCTGGAGTGTTCAACAACTCGCTCGACGCTGTGAGCGATCGTGACTTCGTGGCTGAGTCGCTGTTCGTGCTCGCTCTCTTAGGCGTGCACTTGTCGCGGCTCGCTGAGGAAATCATCCTCTGGTCAACCGACGAGTTCGGATTCCTTGGCCTCGCCGACGCCTATTCCACCGGGTCGTCGATGCTTCCCCAGAAAAAGAATCCCGACATCGCAGAACTCACGCGTGGCAAGACTGGGCGACTCATCGGAAATCTGACTGGTCTTCTCGCAACATTGAAGGCCCTTCCGCTGGCGTACAACAGAGACTTGCAAGAAGACAAAGAGCCGCTGTTCGATTCACTCGACACCGTTGTTCTTGCCTTGGGTGCAATGACTGGGTTGTTGGCTTCGTCGACGTTCCACTTCGACGCGATGACTGCTGCTGCGAACGCGCCAACCGCTGCCGCAACTGACCTCGCCGAATGGCTCGTCGTCAATGGCACGCCCTTCCGTGACGCCCATGCAATTGTCGGCGCGTTAGTGCGCAAAAGTCTCGATGAAGGCATCGCACTCCGTGAACTTGTCGCTGCAGCGCCCGAGCTTGGTCCCGATGCGGTGTTCCTCGTTGATCCCGGTGTTGCGGTCACGCGCCGGACAACGCCAGGCGGCGGCGGGCCCGTGCCTGTTGCCGAGCAATTGAAGGCGTTCAGCGCGAGAGTCGCAGCCGACCAGGCGCGGAGTTAAGTAACGATGGACCGATCAGAGAGCAACGAGGTTGAACCGCGACCAACCTTGGCGTCTCCGATCATCGTTTCCGATGAAGGGCTGGCACCTTCTGATGATCTCTCGATGCTTATCGATCGCCTCGATCATCACGACACCGATGATCCGGCACAGCGCGCAATCGCGCAACGAATGAAGGAGTTTGCACGAGCCCACGACGATGCACTTTTTCGCACGTGTCCCGAAGCGCATTTCACTGGTTCGGCACTCGTCGTCGAGGAAGGAACCGAACGGTTCATTCTTCTTTTCCATACAAAACTTCAGAAGTGGTTGCAGCCAGGTGGACACGTCGATGGCAATGCAAACCTCCCGGCCTCGGCACTGCGTGAGGCGCAAGAAGAGACCGGCATCGCAGGACTCCGAGTGGTGCGCCCCGCTTTCGATTTAGACATTCACGAGGTTCGGCCTCCGAACGAACCGCCTCACCTTCATCTCGACATTCGATTCGTAGTTCTCGCTCCCAACGGTTCCGTTCCCGTCGGCAACCATGAATCTCGTGAACTTCGCTGGGTCACCGAACGTGAACTTGATGACTTCGACGTTGATGAAAGCGTGCGCCGTCTCGTGCGCCAAGGATTACCGCTTCTGCAGAACCTGAATGAATGACTCGACGCCTATTCGATGTCGTCGGGAGTCACGCAGTTGTACATCTTGTTGAACGTGGCGAAAAAGTCGATCGGTTGAGTGACTTGACCCTTGTCTTTTAACGACACATAGAAGCGCGCCTTCGGGTTGACGAGAAGCGCTTCTGCGTAGGATTCACGATTGCCAACAAATGATCGCCAGTCCGCAAGCCATTCCGAGATGTTCTTTCCATCGTGGGTATCGGCCGGGGGAGCAATGCTCTTCAAGTTGTCAAGCATTCTGTTGAGAATGACGTCGCTCTTCGCAACCACTTCTGACCGAGAAACTGGGTCGGTGGTTTGGTACGACTTCGGAAGCAGCGCCAGCTCGCCTGCTGCTGTTGTGCAGATCTGATCAGCGGCCTCTGGGAAGGTTCGGTCTTGAAGTGTTCCTGGTGCTTTCGTGGATGGCGGGAAAAACAGCGCCCACCCCCACAGAAAGAGAATGACGAAAACTGCAAGAAGCGCCAGAATTCTCGCGGTTCGTGCTCTGAACGACATCGGCTCGCTCTCCTCGCCAGAAATGGGAGAGTCGGCGTCATTGATGTCCATGGCCTCTAACTGTTGCCCGTGGGACCTCTGCTGGCAAAGCGGGCAGCCGGGGGAGCGCGTATCCGCCACGTCCGGTGCAATACCGGCTGGACTAGTTCACGAAGACGGGAGAGAGTGACCCCCTGTGAGTACCGCCGACATCCTTAATGATCTTGCCGCACGAGGTTTGATCCACGACACAACCGATATCGATGCCCTCCGCGACCGCTTGGGTCAGGGGCCGGTGGCGGTCTACGCCGGGTTCGATCCCACCGCCGACAGCCTTCACGTCGGAAATCTCGTCCCGCTGATGCTCCTTCGCCGCTTTCAGCTCTTTGGTCATCGACCCGTCGCCCTTGCCGGAGGCGCCACCGGAATGATCGGCGATCCAGGCGGTCGGTCGTCGGAGCGGTCGCTACTCGATGCCGCAACGCTCGACAGCAATCTCGCCGCGATCAAACCGCAGCTCGAGATGTTGTTGGATTTCACTCCGGGTGACACCCAAGCGTCGCTGGTGGACAATCGGGACTGGACCGCCCCCATGGGCGTTCTTGAATTTCTTCGTGATGTCGGCAAGCACGTCACCGTCAACACAATGTTGGCCAAGGATTCGGTGAAATCACGCGTCGAGTCCGATGCGGGTATTTCGTTTACCGAATTCAGTTACATGCTGCTTCAGGCCAACGACTTTCATCATTTATTCAATGAAATGAAGGTGGAATTGCAGGTCGGTGGTTCCGACCAGTGGGGCAACATCACTGCGGGCATCGACCTCATTCGTCGAAAAGAAGCAGCGCATGTCCACGGATTGACTGTTCCGCTTGTGACTCGGGCCGATGGCCAGAAGTTCGGAAAGTCTGCAGATGGTGCCGTGTGGTTGTCGCCAGAGCGAACCACGCCCTATGCGTTCTTCCAATATTTCGTCAACGTCGACGATCGAGATGTTGAGCGGTTCCTGTTGCAGATGACGCTGCTACCGGTCGAGGAGATCGCTGCGGTGCTGAGCGACCATCAGGCCGACCCAGGAAAGCGGCACGCGCAGCAGGTGCTGGCCAAGGCCGTGACTGCGCTGGTCCACGGCCAGGCCGAGGCCGACAAAGCTGCGGGCGCATCACAGGGCTTCACTCGGGCGGTTGGGGAGCTTTCGGGCGCCGATTGGGCCGAGTTGGCATCAAGCCTGCCGAACTTCGAGGTCGCTCCAGCCGATCTGGGCCGTGATCTCGTCGAATTCTTGGCGGAGAACGGCGCGATTGCCTCTCGCAGTGAAGGACGTCGACTTATCGCCCAATCGGGACTCAGCTTGAACGACGCGGTCGTGACTGAGGGCAGAGTGCTCTTGGCGGAGGATTTCAATGCCGATGGCTA
>CAIPQK010000228.1 GCA_903867185.1 uncultured Candidatus Nemicrothrix sp.
CGCGCTGATCGATCCACACGACCGGATGACCAGCCGCGGCAAGTTCCGTCGCAACTCCATCCCACATACGCGCATTCGAGGCCAGACCATGAACCAATACGAAGGGTGTTCCCGTCTGATCAAGACCGCTGGCCAACGCCCGCAATTCCACACCGGGTGCAACCGTTATCCGGAGTTCTTCGGTCGTCATTTCTTCTCCCGTCCGGCATCGGCAATCGACTCACACAAGCCGATAGTCGACAACACATCGGCACTTGACCGCGACCACGGTGTCGAGCCGCGGACAGCGTCGACAAAAGCGCCGATCATGAGCGCGTAACAGTTCGCTCCTTCGATCCGATGCTCCTCAACACTCCCGTCGGAGCGCGTAATCACGAAGATCGAACCGTCGGTACCCGGAGTGAACGGACGATCGACCCGAAGCGATCCGGCGGTTCCGTCGATTTGCAGTGACTGATTCTCGGGGAGTTCGAATGACGTCAACACCGAGGCCGTGATTCCTGCAGAATTGCGCAGCCACGCCGAAGTGGTCAGATCGATTCCCGTATCGGCTGTAGTGATCTGCGCTTCGATCGCAAGTTGCCCGGAACCGAGAATCCGTTGGACAGGGTCGAGGCAGTAAATACCGACATCAAGAAGAGCTCCGCCACCCTGCTCGGTGAGCCAGCGATAGTTGATTTCTGTCCCGGCCTCGGGGAGAGCGAGCGGAAAGGTGAACTGTGAAGCGACGTGGCGGATCTCGCCGAGATCTTCGTTCTCGATTAGTGCAGCAAGCGCGATGGAAAGCGGATGGAACGGCGTCATGTACGCCTCGGCAAGCAGGACACCGGCAGCATCACAGGCCTCGAACATCCGGCGAGCGTCACTCGATGAGATTGCCAGCGGCTTTTCGCACAGAACATGCTTGCCCGCCTCTGCCGCCCGTTCCACCCACTCGAGATGGTCGCCGTTGGCAAGGGCGATGTACACCGCATCGACATCGGAATCAGAGAGCACATCGGGGTATCCGATTGGTCCCGACCGAGCACCGCTCGCGCCGAGAATCGCGTTCGGGCATTCATTGATCGCCGGGATGACGGCTGCGTTCGCAATCCACGAGTTGGCTCCGAGGATCCCGATCGTCAGTGGTTCACCCACAGTTGAGTTCCACGCCACCGTCGGCACCCGATGCATGCGCAGCTTCGAGAACGGCAACAACATCGCGTGATTCTTCCGGGGGAACCGGAACCGGTTCGCCGAGCAGAAGGTGATCAGCCAGCGCCTGATGGAACGGCCAGCCCACCCGAGCAACCGGCGGCAACACCATGTCGACAGTTCCGGAACCGGGTTCATAGCGACTCAAGCGCAGATCGGTCGCAACCTCGGCATGGTGCCACTCATGGGCAACATGTCCGCGACCATCGACAAGTTGATCGATTGTCACCGGCGCGTACTCGGCCGCAGCGGTGCCTGATGTGCCCTGCACATAGAACTTGGGCTTGCGGATTCCGGCAACATCGCTCTGGATGAATCGCGCTTCGCGCCCGTCGTCCCAACGCATGTGCACGTCAATCTGATCGGCATTGGTTACGTCGCGCCAAACACGCTTATGCGAAATCGCGCGCACGCGTTGCGGTCGGCTTCCGAAGATCCGAAGGATCCAGTCAATGTGATGCGATCCCCAGTCGTAGACCGCGCCGCCAGAGAATGTCTCGTCGCTGTGCCACCAGCGACAGGGGTGTTCGAAGGAACCGACGAATGTCTCCATATTGAAGACGTCACCAAGAAGTCCCGTGTCGATTGCACGACGAAGAGCGAGGAAGTCACCATCCCATCGCCGGTTCTGGTGAACCGTGATGGTCCTGCCGACTTCCGCAGAAACAGAAAGCAACTCCTCGGCATCGGCGACGGTGAGGCACATCGGCTTCTCCACGACAACGTGCTTGCCAGCTCGTAGGAGTTCAAGAGCGATCGGCGCGTGGAACACCGGCGGTGTGGCGACGATGACGACATCAACATCATCAGACTTGCTCAACGAGGCGAGATCCACGTGACCTTGCACGGTCGGAAAGTCGACGATCGCGGCGAGGCGGCGTTCGTCATTCGAATCGCAGACGCCGACGAATGCGAGTCCATCGGTCTCCGTTGCCGCGAGACCATGGGTGTACCCCATGCCACCAAACGGCCCGTAACCGACGATGCCGACGCCGATTGTGCGCGTCGTCGCGGAACCACCGGCCGCCAGCCGATCGAGATAGCGCCCGATCTCGGGTGCCGTTGCCAAACGTTCAGGTGCGATCGCGCATACCAAAACCCGGCCACTGGAGGTCTGACATTCAATGATTGAAGGAACGTCGTTGAAGTGAATGCTCGTGGTAGCCACGACCGTGTTGAGAGTTGGGTCGGTCACCACGAGCGTTTCGAATGCGCCGACGACTGGGGTCTCGCGCCGCAGACGAGCCGCTTCGGGCCTCGCAGCGTCCGGTCGGACGAACCACTCGCCGATCGGGAGAATTTCACCCGCTTCGAGACCCAGACCAGCCAGTTCTTGGGCACTCAGGTTGGAAGCGAGGGTAATTTTTGCTGGAGAAGACACGAAGAAAGGTTAGTAGAAGGCTTTGTCTACCCCCCCGTTCGGGATCACATGTCTGGAATCTGATCAGGCGATGAACTCGCGTAGCGCATCAGCATCAGCCGTCGCTTGACGTTTGGCCATTGCAATTGCATCAGGAACCGCTTTCGGATCCATCAATTTCGTGAGATCCATCGACTCAGGACTGCGTAAGAAGACCTTTGTACCTGCTCCCTCGAGTGCTGCAACTTCGGCGGCAAATCCTCCCGACGATTGGGTCATTGCTCCAATGGGCTTCGGTGCGGGATCAGTGAGACTCAAAACGACAGCGCGATCACAACCGGCGAGGAGATCAAGGTGCGTTCCGGAACCACTAACGCCTCCGTCCATGCACCGACGATCACCGATGGGTTGCGGACTAAAGATTCCCGGTACCGCACTACTCGCGGCAACCGCTCGGTCGATGCGCACACCGGCTTCAGAAGTCACAACACAGCGTTCACCAGTGAGAGTGTCGACACATGTGATGTGCAACGAATCCGACGGCCACTTCCGCGACAAAAGCATCAGCGACACATTGCGAGCCATCGTGTTCGCCGATGGTGTTGCTGCGACAAGTGCTTCATGGCCGATCTCACGAATCAGATCGGGATCCGCGCTTTGAGCAGCAACAAAAGCATCGAGCGCTCGCTGCTGGCTCGGCTTGAATGAACCTGCCGGCGCTAACAGAGCAATCAGTGCGGGAACCTTCGAAAGGAAGGCCAACTCGCGCTCAAAGCGACTGATGTGACCACCTTCGAGAATAGAAGCGACCAGCGACCCGGCGGATGTTCCGACGACGCGACCTGCGCCCTTCAGATCGACACCGCGTTTGGCTAACTGTTCGAGATAGGTCGCCTGCCATGCGACAAAGAAAACTCCGCCACCACCAAGCGACAGACCCAGGTGAATGCCATTGCCGGCACGTGCCGCGAAATCGATAGGGCGAGCCAAGCCATCGGAGTTCATTCGTCAACCCTAGCGAGGGGCTCTATCAGCCCGCACTTAACGCACGAGCGCAATCGTCCCGCTCGTCGCCAAAACCAGTAGCAACACGCAGCCCAGCAGCGCAAAGCGGGTATCGCGCACTCGCGTCCAGTCGACTACCAACCAACCAACGCGCACTACTGGCGCAGCGATCAACAGCACAATGCACGCTGTTCCGCTGACCCGACCAATGGTCCCTGGGATAAACGCACCACCGATAGCGCACGCAAACGTTGCAATAAGTGCGACCTGCATAACGCGTGAAAGGGCCTTGAAACTGTTCATCGGCGCACGATCAGCAGCACGCCAATAACGGCAAGGATGGCAGAAAGACCGCGACGAACAAGCGGTGGCGGAAGTACATGCTGAAGGCGAACACCGACAGTTCCACCGATTAATCCGGCAGCGGCAACGAGCGCTGCATCGGAAATGACAATGCGACCTTGAGATTCATACACGAGCAATCCCACTGCTGCGGTAACGCCAACTGTGAAGGTTGAGGTCGCCGCGGCAACTTTTACCGGGACATGCATGACTTCTGACGCGGTTGGAGTTTTGACCCATCCCCCGCCAACACCTGACAGACCTGAGATCAGACCAGCCATCCCCATCCCCAGCAAACCGAGTGGAAGTCGGTTTGCTCGGTACGGGACAAATCCATCTCCAAGTGGATAGACGCCGGCGAGTGTTCCCGGGATCTCACCAACATCAGCAATCGACAGCGTTGGATCAGGAATGTTTCGGATCCCTTTACGACGCGCACCTGCAAATGCAGCCACTAACGCGACGACGCCAAGCAGCACAGAAAGCAACGCGTGGCCAAGAAGGCCCGAGACAAGTGCTCCGATCAATGCCGCAGAAGAAGCAGCAATTTCAGTTGCGACGCCAAGACGCTGATTCACAACTCGAGCTGTGAGTTGATGTGGCGCAGCAGCAAGCGAACCGGCAGCTACCGAAACTAAACCCAGTGGCGCCGCGTACTTCGCCTCCATCCCCGACAACACCAGTAGGGGGACGAGGAGGATTGCTCCACCCAGACCACCCAGCGTTCCAATCGCCGCTGTGACAAACGCGGCAACTGCAAGAGCGACTGGATTCACTCTTCGAACCTACCAAACCTGTTGGTGTTCAAAAGGTGAGGTGTCGCTCTTAGCGGTTAGGCCTATCGCTTGACAGAGATGGTGATGTCAGGAGCGCTAATTGTTGCGGTCTTACCCGAAAACCAAGATGCATTTGGTGTGCCAGCAACAAATTCGTCGAGGAATGCGACGGTGAGACCTGATGCCAGTTCAAGGTCACGGGCGTAAGGCATAAAGCCTTCGCCGCAGCCTTCCTTTGCTTGCACCTGGATGGCCGCCGCAACTGCTGCGGGCGCAGCAGGCAACTTCGGAATTTCATCGAGGTACATACACACATCGGTGAACGATTGGTGCGCAGCATCGGTCATGACTGCGAGCACTACCGGTGGCCCGGTGATGAGATCGAATGGTCGCTGCGAATCGGAAGCCAACGGTGTCGTTGTGTCTTTCGTACCGACCATCAACATCACCGGGATCTTGATTCCTGCGAGTTCAGAATCTGAAAGTCGCTGTGTGTAAGGCGCTTGACCAACGACCGCCTTGATGCGCGGATCGGGCTTGATGGTTCCGGCCGGACCGGTGTGACCGCCAACAGTTGCAAGCGCGGTGTAACCGCCATAGCTGTGGCCGACAAGACCAATGCGCTTTTCATCGATTGCGCCCTTCAGCACCGGATATTCGCTTGCCGTACCTGAGGACTGAGCAAGCGCCCAATTGATTTCCGCTTCGACAACATTGGGACGAAGAAAATCGTTTTGATCCTGCGACACCGAGGTTCCGAGCAATTGATCGGCTGCAGTGTTACCCGAGTGATTGGCCGACAGCACGACATAGCCATGGCTGGCGATGTCTTCAGTCAGGAAAGATGCAACGAAACTTTGGCCGCCACTCCCATGCGAATACACGACAAACGGGAAGGCACCCACGTTGTTGATTGGCGCTTTTTCGATCGCGACCTTCGAATCGAAATATGCGGTCGGGAGAAGTGAGTAACGAGTGGCCGTACCGGATGCTCCATCAGCGGCCGGATACCAAAGGTCGGCGCTAATCGTTTTTCCGGTTGCTGGGTCAGGAATGGAGATGGTGTCGTGACCGACTGCGTAGGTGCCCGATCGAGCCGGCAGCGGCGCCGGCGTTGCGGCCTTCGAACTACTACTTCCTCCGCAAGCCGCTAACAGAAGCGAGCCAACGATGACAACGAGTGCGGGCAGGGAAAGGATTCGAGTGCGCTTTGACATGGCCGACACCCTCCCACATCGAACCCCGCCGCACACGGTTTAGCACCGCAGTTTTCGTGAGTCGTCAGGAAATAGAGGCGACGAAGGCCTCAATTTCAGAGGGGTGATCGGCGATTTCAGTTGCGCCCGCAGCCAACAATTCCTGGTGACCACCGAAGCCCCACGACACCCCAATGAAATGCGTTCCAAGTGCCGCTGCGCCATGACCGTCATGTTCGCGATCGCCAACCATCACGACCCCGTCTGGGTCGGTAATTGCAAGCTGCTCAAAGACTGAACTCATGACCACCGGTTTCTCGGCGCCAGCACCGTCGCGCTCTGAGCCCACCACGATCTCAAACTGCGAAGCGAGACCAGCGTGCTCAACAACTGGTCGAGCAAAACCAGTGCGTTTCGAAGTAGCAACCGCGAGCCGGAAACCAGCGTCGTTCAGCTGCGTAAGGAGTTCAGGAATCCCGTCGTAGACCGAGTACTCGTACATTCCGCCAGCGCCATAGTGCTCGCGGTACACGGTGATGAGTGAGTCGATCAGCGTTTCGTCGGAAACCACGAAACCAAATCCCGTTGTTAACGGAGGTCCGATGAACGAAGAAAACTGCTCATCGGTAATGGCGGGAAATCCGTGATGCGTAAGTGACTCATCAACACAACGACGGATACCAGGACTGCTGTCGATGAGTGTTCCATCGAGATCAAACAGCACAGTCGTGATTGCCATGAATTCATTCTGACTCACGGAATGAATGCCCGGTTCATCGGCGCACCGCAAAACGCAAACGGGCCCCGACCGAAGCCGGGACCCGTTGCACAAACAAACGCTTAGGAAATGAATACCGGATTGATCGGCGAGCCGGTTGCACCAGTGACCTTGAGCGGTGACACGGCAATGACGCCTTCGTAGTTGCCGTCTTCACACGGTTGACGAAGATCGAGATGCTCAAGCAGGAAGATGCCAGCCTGCACAAGAAGGATCTTGTGCACGATAAGGAAGTCGTTGTTATCGAACGGAATAACTTCGACAGCAGCATTGTCAGAACCAACGGCAGTGACATCCATTGACGCAAGCCACTCGGCAGCGTCGGAACCAATACCAGCCTGCGCGAAACCTTCGGGTTCGCCAGCGGCATTATTTGCCCACCACATATCGAGGTGACCGGTACGAATAAGCACAACGTCGCCAGCGCGAACTTCAACACCCTGCGCAGCGGCTGCAGCCTGAAGATCGGCAGCCATGATCATGGTTCCGGGCTCAAGCCACTTATCGGCACCCTTCAACTTCACGATGTCGAGAATGACCGAGCGTGCCGCGAAACTGTCGACCTTTTCGATACCTAGTTTGCCCGCACCACCAAGTGCACGCATCTCGCCATAAGGAACGCCGTTGTAATGCTTATAGTCCTCGTACACATGGATAAGAGCGTCCATGTGTGAAGTGGTGTGCGAGGCCATGACGAGCACGTCTTCGTGTGCGCCTGTTCCTTCTTTTGCACCGTAACTTTCGTAGATGCCGTCGTCGGTACCGTCTTGCAGCGTCAGACGCATCGGGGTTCCGCGGTAATCGAGCAACGGAACACCTTGGCCCTGAATCGGAATACCAAGGCTGTAGACCTTGCCCGTGGTGATCGAAGCTGCAGCAGCTTTGATGACCTCAGGTGTCAGGTGATTGAGCGCTCCGCGCTCGTCGTCGGCGCCCCAACGGCCCCAGTTATTCGTGCTCATGTGAGTTCCCCCGGTAGATCGGTGTGTCAGTTCCTGAAAGGTACAACTCCGGCGGCATCGCTGCCGCCGGAATCGCTTAGGCCAGTGCGGGAAGGATTTCGTTACGAAGCAGGTCGACCTGCTTCCAACCTTCCGAAATCGGCATGCCACCGCAAAGTGGGTGCATTGAGAAGACGGCCATATCGCCAGCAGCCTTCGCTTCTTCGACCGCTTCAGCCGGAGAGACAACCTGGTACAGACCCTCTTCGCGGAGTTCGCCAACGGTCTTGGCATGCGAATGTGCCGAGGACTTGATGTCGGAGGTCTGCCATGAGGAATAGGTCGTGGCTTCGTGAAGGATGTGCTCGCCCATAGCGGCCCATCCGGCGTCGACGTCTTGCGCGAAGAAGGTGTGATGGAAACCTTCTGGCGGCGACATTGCAAAACCTTGCGTGCCGTACTCGGCGCACTTCTCGTAATAATGCGCTTCAACTTCCGGAACCGGAGCCGCCCACATCACGGGGAGACCAAAGCGTGCCGCGCGACGAGCTGCGGGCTTTGAGGTTCCACCAAGAAGGAACATCGGATGTGGTTGCGTGTACGGGCGCGGCGTGACTCGCACGGTGGTGCCGCGGTATTCGAACGGTTCACCGGTCCATGCCTTGAGCATGACCTCTACACATTCGTCCATGATCTTGCCGCGATCGGCCCATGACTTGCCGTGTGCTGCGTATTCGCTCGGGCGATAGCCAATTCCACCAATGACGGTGAGGCGACCCTTCGACATCAGATCGATGACCGCCATGTCTTCGGCAATGCGCAGCGGGTCATGCAAAGGTACGAGCAACGCCGAAAGCGAAACGGAAACGTTCTTCGTGCGGCTGAGAATTGCTGCAGCCATTGTGAGCGGAGAGGAACTCCAACCGTTTTCGGCGCCGTGATGCTCTTCGAGCGTCACCATGCCGCCACCAAGTTCATCAAGAACCTGAGCCATGTCGAGCATGGCGTTGTATCGATCGGCCATCTCATTTGGCTCGAGTCCTGGTTGAATGCAATTGAAACGCATCATGGTCATTGCCATGTCATGTCCTCCCCTAAGTGGAATATGATTCTGCCCCATTTCGAGCAGGTACTGCGACGACTTCGTGTGTTGCTCGTGTGCTACTGCGCAGCCTCGGCCGAGGCCAAGATTTCGATTGCTCGCTTGATTCGCTCGGCGTGTTTGGTTTCTTCACGGCCGTTGCGAAGCAACAGTTCGATGATTTCCGGATCGGTTTCGTGCGCGGCCCACTTTTGATAGCCGAGGTCACCTTGGAGTTCGCCCTCGACGATCATCGGCAATGCCGACGCGTCGACCGAATCGGGAAGATCAACTTCGAACTTCTCGAGCACCTCGGCCGACGGCACGTATTCGGTGCCGGTCTTGAGTGAAATCACCTTCATCATGCGACGAGCGTGACCAACTTCTTCGCGACCGTTCTTACGAAGAAGCTCGGCGGCCTCTTCATTATTCAAACGGGCCGCAAGTTCGTTGTAGAGAACATCGCCGCTGTTTTCGAGTCGGACGAGAAGCTCGGCTGTTTCGATATCAAGAAACTCGGCTTCATTGATCTTCATGCTCGCTTCGAAGAAATTCATAGGAGAATCTTCGCGCCTAACGCGAGCGTCCGCCCTGTCGACCAGCAGAACGGCTCGATCCCTGACGGGAACCGGAGGTTGACCCGCCAGCACCACCGGAAGATCGACCGCCTGAGCCAGATCGCGAACTTGATCCAGATCCGGAGCCCGAGCGAGCGCTGGAACCGGAGCCGGAACCTGCCCCGCTGCCGGAACCACGGCGTCCGCTGCTCGGGCCGCCACGCTTCGGCCGACCAGACGCTGACGGAGTCGCCGAACGCGGGTTACGCGAATTCGGACGACCACCGGGCGTCTTGGCCGGTTCGGGAACATCGAGCATTGCCTTCACTTCAGAGGCGCTTTTCTTCAGTCGCTGACCGGGAGCAATCTCCTGCAGTAGCGGTGAATCAGGGCGCACTTTCGTCACGGTGGGTTTAATACCCGCCTTGCGCATGAGTTGATCGGTGTCCTTGCGTTGCGATTCCGTCGCGAGCGTGACAACGACTCCTTCGTTTCCGGCGCGTGCTGTGCGTCCAGAACGATGGAGATATGCCTTGTGCTCCATGGGCGGATCGGCGTGGATCACGAGCGATATGTCATCGACGTGAATTCCTCGCGCTGCAATATCGGTAGCGACCATGGCCGCTGCCGTTCCGTCGGAGAATGCCGCAAGATTTCGCGTGCGGACATTCTGCGAAAGATTTCCATGCATCTCGACCGAAACAACTCCGTGTGCGTTCAACTGACGCGTGAGTTGCTTGGCGCGATGCTTCGTACGAGTGAAAATAATTGTGCGGCCAGGTGCAGCAGCAAGATCGATGATGACGGGAAGTCGATCATCGTTCGTTACGTGCAGCACATGGTGAGTCATGGTGTTGACCGGTGACTGTTCAGAATCGACGCTGTGCGTGACCGGATCAGACATGTAGCGCTTGACGATGACGTCGACGCCCTTATCGAGCGTTGCCGAGAACAACAGATGCTGCGCATCGTCGGGGGTGCGATCGAGCAGTCGCTTCACACCAGGAAGGAATCCGAGATCGGCCATGTGATCGGCTTCATCAAGAACACACACTTCAACGCGATCGAGTTTGCAGAAGTTCTGGCTGATGAGATCTTCGAGACGACCGGGGCAAGCGACAACAACATCGACACCCTTGCGAAGCGCATCGACCTGAGGGTTCTGGCCAACGCCACCGAAGATGGTCGTGGTGCGCAGTCCGAGACGGCGAGCGAGCGGCGCAATAGTTGCGTCGATCTGCAGTGCGAGTTCGCGGGTGGGCGCAAGGATGAGCGCACGCGGGCGGAACGGTTGACGTTCAAGCTGCAGCATCGAAAGACGAGTGAGTACGGCGAGACCGAATGCGAGGGTCTTGCCGGAACCGGTGCGACCACGGCCGAGTACGTCGCGACCCTTTAATGAGTCGGGAAGTGTCGATACCTGGATCGGAAACGGATCGGTGATGCCTTCAAGCGCAAGTGCGCCACAAAGGGTCTCGGGCACGCCGAGGGCATAGAAGCCGTTGTCCGGAGCAAGAGCCGGAAGGGCCGCTTGCGGTGCGAGCGGCTTTTCATTGCGGGGTCGATCGGAACGTGGTCGAGGACGCGCGCCCGAAGAGGAACGGTTGGAACGAGGGCGTGGTGGCGCCATATAAAAAGTCTCCTACTGAGGTCCGCTGAGAAAGCAAGGGCCAAGTGGTGAGCACGACCGAAACTGTGTGAGTTGCGGGGTGCTGGGGCCTGAAGCGGTTCAGCGGCGCCGCTCCGGAAATGGAACGACCTGATCATTGTAGTGCGAGATGCCGCGAAATCCCTCATCGCCCCCACTGTCAGTAGCGCGTGCGAGGCTCAACCCATGGCATTCGGACAGCAATCAGGCCCACCAGCATCGTCGAAACAGGTCGAGGAACTCCTTGCCCTGTTTGAAGGTGCGGGTTACTCATCGTTCCGAGAAGCGCGCCATATCTATGGGCTTACCCAACGACAGGCCGGCGGAAAGTTCACCCGCGGCGAAGCCGACGAGCTCATTGCCCGCCTTGCTGCCGGCGAGGGCGAACTCAACGTCGAACAGGCCGAGCGAGCCATTGCTTCATCATCCGATGCCACCGAGCGCGCGGCAAAGCGCGCCGCCAATCGTCAGGCCGAGGCCGTTGCGGCATTGCCCGACGAACTACTCGCCGACGAACTCGTGCGTCGCGGCTGGGTGTGTATCCCGGGCGAGTAATTCAGGGCTGGCCGGCGTGGGGCACTGCAACCTGCACAACTTCTATCGCTCCGTTGCGTGCGAGCGGCGCGTGACGTGAGTCGGAAGTGGGCGCGGTCATCGCAAAGAGGTGTTTGCCTTCCGGCCCGCCAAGCATGCACGCGTAGGTGTTCATCGTTGTCTCGACGTCATCGAGGACAACGCCACCTTCACCG
>CAIPQK010000229.1 GCA_903867185.1 uncultured Candidatus Nemicrothrix sp.
AAGTGCGTCAGGTCTCGGTGTATCGGCGGGCAGAAACGTTGCCTCGCGTTCTTCGCTTTCTTCTGGCGTATGAAAACTTGCGATGCAATTGAGAATCGCACCACCTGACTGTGATGCCACGACCTGTCTCGTGGAGAACGAGCGGCCATCGCGAATTCGTTCGACTTCGTAAAGAACGGGAGCAGTTTCGTCACCTTGGCGGACGTAATACGCGTGCATTGAATGAGGGATTTGTCCATCGTCAACGGTGAGCGCGGCAGCACGAAGGGCTTGAGCAATTGCTTGACCACCGTAAATTCGACCCCAGCCGGTATGCGCGCTGGGGGCGAGAAACGCATCGGGGCTCACTGCTTCGAGGGTGAGCAGGGTCCGGAGGTCAGTTGCGAGGGGAAGCTCAAGAGTCACGGTATGAGCCTGCCATGTGCCGGTGTGGGGCCTCACCTTTCGGGCTCCGGCGAACTCGAATGTGATTTATTCGTCCATCCACCCTCCTTGAGGCCGGTGCTTCTACCGTTTTCTCCGTCGCCGACTCCCGGCGATACAAGACACCCCAAGGGGGCATCAATGGACATGGGCAAGAAGCTCATCGCCGAGGCGATCGGCACGTTCTGGCTGGTTCTCGGCGGCTGTGGCAGTGCTGTGCTGGCGGCAAAGTTGATTAGCAGCAGCGATGGCATTCAGCTGGGTATCGGTCTTGTAGGTGTGTCGTTTGCGTTTGGCCTCACCGTGCTCACGATGGCCTATGCAGTTGGTCATATCTCTGGTGGCCACTTCAACCCGGCCGTCACCATCGGGTTGTGGGTCTCAAAGCGTTTCCCGACGAAGGAAGTACTTCCCTACGTCATTGTTCAGGTGATTGGTGCGATTCTCGCTGCACTGACGGTGTGGGCGATTGCCTCCGGACGTGCAGGGTTTGACCTCAAGGCTGATGGACTTGCTGCGAACGGTTACGGCGCGCATTCGCCAGGCGGATTCAACCTCGCCGCCGGCCTCATCACTGAAATCGTGATGACCGCAGGATTCCTCTTCGTGATTCTCGGAACGACGGCGAAGAAAGCAGTTGGGGCAGCAGCGCCGATGGCCATTGGCTTCGCGCTTGTGCTTATTCACTTGATTTCAATTCCGGTGACGAACACTTCAGTGAATCCGGCGCGATCAACTGGGCCCGCAATAGTTCAGGGCGGTTGGGCCCTTGGTCAGCTTTGGCTGTTCTGGGTTGCGCCGATTATCGGTGCGGTAATCGCCGGACTTGTATGGCGATTCCTGAGCCCATCAGACAGCGTTCTCGACGACGAACCAGAAGAGGCACGTGCCTACTGAGTTTGCGCAATAGGTGTGGGTGAGAGCGGCCTGGCATTCCTATGGAGTGTCAGGCCGTTTCTGTTTTCGGAAGATGTGCTGGGTCGAAAGACGATCGCGAGTGGAGTCGCTCACGCGTGAATTTCTGGAACCCGTTCATTCCAGTTGCATGCCGCTTCGATTTCCGAGGCAAGACGAATGAGCAAGTCTTCGCGTCCAAACGGTGCAACAAACTGAATTCCAACGGGCAATCCGTTTTCGGTCCACCAAAGCGGAAGCGAAATCGCGGGTTGCCCAGTGACGTTGAATTGCGCGGTGTACTGCATGATCGAGGTCACTCGTCCGAGGCCTTCGATCGGATCGCTGAGCCAACCGATTTTTGGTGGTGAGCTATTAAGCACCGGGGTGCAGAGGATGTCGAAACCATTGGGGTTGAAATCGCTCGACCACCATGTGGCCATGCGACGAGACCATTCCTGCTGCCAAAAGATTGCATCGAGATACTGAGGAGCGGTGAAAGAACGGCCGATTGTCGCGAACATCCAGTTGCGTTCTTCGACATCGACTTCGGTGATATCTCGTCCGAGTACTCGTCCCCATGAATCAAGGTCATGCGCAATGTGGGCAGCGATGACGGTTGTGAAGGAGTTGGTGAATTCAGGATCACCCATTGCCTCTGGGTGCGAATCTTCGATCTTGTGACCGAGCTGTTCGAGTAACGACGCAGCGAAGCGAACAGCGCTGGTAATTTCTGAAGAGGTCTCGACGCCGGGAAGGAGAGGGTGGTCGAGGATTCCGATGCGCAGTGAGCCAGGGTCGCGTCCGACTTCTTCGGCAAGAGGCCGGATCAATGGGGGAGTGGCGTAGGCGTCTCCTGGCATCGGCCCAGACATTGCATCGAGGAGGGCAGCGGTATCGCGCACCGTTCGCGTAACGACACCATTGGTGGTTGAGCCGGCCCATGATTCGCTAATGGCTGGCCCCAGTGGAACTCGACCACGCGTGGGTTTGAGCCCAACGAGTCCGCATGCGCTCGCCGGAATACGAATCGAACCGCCACCATCGCTGGCATGAGCGGCAGGCACCATGAGTGATGCGACTGCAGCCGCAGATCCGCCAGAGGAACCGCCTGTTGAATAGTCGGTGTTCCAAGGGTTGAGGGTGGCGCCGTGTGATTCGGGTTCGGTTGTGATTGTGGTGCCGAACTCGGGAGTGTTTGTTCGTCCAACAATCACGACACCTGCTGCCCGCAGTCGCGAGGTGACGTAGTCATCTCGATCGGAGATGTACCCAGCGTTTTTGAGAAACGAAGTGCCAGCGTGATGAGGATCGCCCGCGCTCCGGGTTTCGAGATCTTTGAGGAGAAAGGGCACGCCACGAAATGGGCCTTCGGGAAGCGCTCCTTGGGCCTCAGCCCTCGCCTTCTCGAATCGCTCGTGGATAACAGCGTTGAGTGTCGGGTTGACCGCTTCGATGCGCGCGATTGCTGCATCAACGAGGTCGAGAGGTCGGACCGTTCCCGACTGGACGAGTTCTGCTTGCTCAGTGGCATCAAGTTGAGCGAAGTCGGAGGTTGAGGTCATCCCGGGAAACTATCGCTAGGAAATTACGCGTGCCGATGTTCAGGCCGGTTGCGTTCGCAAAATCTTCATGGCAGTTGAGTAGAACGAGCCAAACGCTTGCAGGGGGATTTCAGGGAAGGCTGCAGCAACAAGGCCTGCTCCCACGGGGTTTACCGCCCAAAACCACACTGCAACTTCAGCGTCGATATCGGACCGGATCAGGCCTTCGCCCTGCGCATTTCTCACGAAGTCCGCCATCGTGGAAAGGGTTGCATCTTGGAGCGGACCAACAACGGCAGCGACCTCAGGCTCGTGCCGTGCTGCATCGCGAGCAGCAAGACGCAGACCGCGGTTGTTCACAATTGAGTCGTCGTTCAAGCGAGACATGAGGTCTTCAAGTGCAGGTTGTGAAAGCGGAGTCGACGACCCAATTGCGCGAACGAGATCGCTACCGACAATCTGGGCGTCACGAGCGAGTTTGGCGAGGATGACAGCGTTCATAAGGCCGGCTTTGCCGGAAAAACGGTTATAGATGGCGCCGGTGGTCAGCTGGGCGCGTCGCGCGATGTCTGCCACCGAGGCGGCTTCGTAGCCCATTTCGGCAAAAACCTCCGCAGCAGAGTCAACGAGAGCGATGTGAATTTTGTCGTGGGGGTCGTCGTCAACGCTGCCAATCTTTGGCATGACGCGTGGCTTGTTAGGGCTTTGAGGAGGAAGCGGAGTCGAGAACGGAATGTTCTTCATCGTCATCCGTGCGACGTTGTTGAGGGCTTCCTCTCCACGTTTTGGTGGTTCGCTTACGAGACTAAAGAAGTAGGAGCCGACCCAGGTCGCAGCTCGCATCAAAACCTGAACTCGGGGGTCTTGGTCGTCTCGTACATCACCGCGTGCGGCCGCCTTATTGCGCTCAGCGAGAGCGATAGCTGCTCGGCGCTGGAGAAATCCGTACACCGATTCATGCAGAGACGGAGTGTGTCGCGCGGCCAAGAGGAGTTCGGCAACGACACCAAGTTGTCCGAAGTTGAGTTTCGGTGGTTCTCCTGAGCCTGACCAGAATGCAATAGATTCAGCGTCTGATTGCGCGCCAAGTTCAGGCTCAATCCGCTCGGTGAGTAGAGCACCAACGAGTGCCTCTTTTGTGGGGAAGCGGTTGTAGATAGCACTCGTGGCGAGACCGCAGTTTCCCGCGACTGTGGTGAGCGCCATCGCGTCGAACCCCACACGTCGAAGTTCGGCGGCAGCGGTATCGAGTAGTTCGATGCGCAGTTCTGCAGAGCGTTGACGGCTGACTTTGACCATGGCAGGACCCCGATTGCTTAAGCCGAGAGCTACGCCCTTGACCGATACAAGAATAATTGTTCTTTCCACAATAGCCCATGAGCCATAACGGTATGAACGGGATCTGATGGCGAGCCGTCCATTGAAGGGCGAGGCTCAGTCAGATGACGGTTGCCTGATCGGTTATGCGGGTTGGCCCGTAATTGCCTGACCGCCGTGGCTCTCTCGCTTTACGCCACTTGGATCCTTGGCGATTGCTCCAGCGACGAAGACATACGAAATTCCCTGCGACATCTGGGCCGGCTTCTCGACGGTCGATGTATCGGCGATTGTGGCGGGATCGAAAATGGTGATGTCGGCGTCGGCGTCCATCTGAAGTCGACCTTTTCGGGCGAGCATCGGTACGCGGGCATCAAGGCGTTTCGCAGGCAGGATCGTGCATTTTGCTAATGCATCCATCAGAGAAATCACCCGCATGTCACGCACATACGGACCAAGAAGACGTGAGAAACATCCGGCGCCGCGAGGGTGATTGTTGTTTGAAGACTCAGGGATCGCATCGGATCCGATCATCGTCCATGGCGCAGTGGCAGCAGTGGTCACGTCTTCCTGTGGAATCGCATAGGCCACAACGAGTTTGTTTTGCGCCTGGTACTTCTTGAACGATGCAGCCGTAAGTCGTTCCGAAGTTCCCGCAAGCTGTAGGTCGTTGTAGGAAATGCGGAATCGCGATTGCCAGTCGCCTGCGAATCGAGCGGACCCAAGGTATGTACCCCAGAACGTGTACGGGTAGAAGCAACCAGTGACATCGAGCCCCTCATTGCGGGCAGCGTCAATCTTTGCGATCGCTTCCGGCATCACATGAGTTGCCATCGATGGAATGTGATCGACATGTAATGAAACGCCAGTTTGGCGGGCGACCTTGAGGACTTCATCGATCGCGTCGAGAGAACTCTTTCCCGCTGGATCTGGTGAGGAATAGCGAATATGTGTGAACAGGGGCATCTCCGCCTGTTTGGCAACTTGAGCGAGTGCCACGTATTCGTTGAAATCGATCGTCGGCGCGTATTCGGGGTCGACGGAGAGTCCGATCCATCCGGCATCAAGTTGTTTGTTGAGATCATCACTCAGCCGGGAGAGTTGTGTGGGCGTCGCAGTTGATTTCACGCCGATGGAGTCGCGGTACCACTGATCGGAAAACGCGCCGCCAAAGTTGATCGGTGGCGCGTTCTTGCCTGTGTAACTCGAGAAGAAACCCTTGGCATCGACTGGCGTCTTTATGCCGTGCATCCCGAGATTGGTTGTGACGCCATCGCCGAGTTTGTACCAAACCCCATAAGGATTGGGTTCGTACGAAAGCACATCAATGAAACCGGGGGCAACGACCAAATTGCTGGCATCAATTGTTGTCTTACCGTTGATCGCATCAGTGGTGATGAGGGCGATTCGGCCACCGATGAGTCCGACGTTGGCGATGGAGTCGAATCCCGATGCAGGATCCATGACTCGTCCGCCGGAAATGGCCGTGTCGAAAAGTGTCGACGACGGCGGAGGTGTATAGGCCGGGTCCAGTTTGGGCGGAGCAATCTTGGTTGGTTCGTTGACCTTGACCGTGCCGGGTGAAGAGCTAGAACCATCGGAACATCCGGTGGCAACCGCTGCTGCTGCGACGAGTCCGGCACCGCCCAGGATCAGAAAGCGTCGCCGATCAAAGGGGGATCCCGAAACAGGAATATCGCTGGGCACTTGAGAACGCTACCGGCGTTCGGTGCGTGGACGTAGTCGCCCACTGGCCGAATCAGGTACTGCTCGTGCTACCTACGTGAAGGGGGCAGCCAGCGGGAAGCCCGAGAGCGTGGGCTGCGTCGCTTGTTAGAAGGCCAACCGGAGTAGCTGCATCGGCAATGCGCGGCAACGCGACTGTCCATGATTTGGTTGGGTCAACAACATCAAGCAGTGCAGTACACCAAGCGCCTGACTGTCGGTCGACAACGCCAGTGCCGATAGCAGCGCTCGGGCTTATCGCGTGATCGCCGCCGAGTTGGTGGGTGTAAAACCCGAGCGGGACGGTGATGGTGTGAAGTTCCGCCCACGTCTCGGGCGCAGTGCGTCGCAACCACGAAAGCAACGCGATAGTCGAGCCTGCTTCGGGAAGGACTCCAGCGGCTTCCCGCCACGATGCTGCACCGCCAGCGAATTGAGCGATGAGCCGATCGGCGTCTGGGCCGGAATCGACGTGGTTGCCAGATAGTGCCGCACAAACGATTCCGGACGTGTCGAATGCGACAAGGCCGCCACGGGGGTTATTGCCGGAGAGCTCAATGAGTCGGATGTCATTGATCGTGAGACCGATTGCTGCGAGCCCGTCGACTGCGGTCTGAGCTGCGCCAGCGAGAGATTCCCACCAATTCGCCGTCGTCTCTTTCGCTGTCGTTCCGGAAACGTGGAGTGAACGGCCCTCGGCGACGATGGAACGAGCTGCGATGTCGATGATCCTGACTGCAGCGGAATCGGCGGACCAGTCGATGGTCAGCACAAGTGTCATGTCCTAAGCCTGCCATGGGTGGTGCGTGCTCCACGAGCGCAAGGCGCGGTTCACTCGCAGAATCGAACCGTGGCCCAAAGTCGGTCGAAGGTTGCTGGCCCGAGAACTGCTTCGAGTGCGTCGAGGAGGTCGGCGCGATCGGGGAGTGACTCCATTGCCCATCGGGAGAACATCCCGCAATCCATCCAGGCTGCGAGTTTGGTTGCGTCGTCCCCGAAGGGGAATCCGCCTACCGTCGCGATCACACTACGAAACCGTTCCCAATCAAGCGAGGTCCCGAGCGACCGGGTCGCTTCGGCGAGCGTCGCGGGTGTGACGGGCCACTCGGCTGAAGTTCCCGCTGGGTGTAGCCCAACGATGTTCGACCATTCCAGCCCGGGCTGGTGAAGAGCGTGACGCACGATGACTTCGAGCCACGCTGCGAGAACAAAGTTGGTCATTGGTTCTGACGGGGGTGATGTGGGAAGACCAAGTGTGCGCCGACACGCATCGGGGACTCGACCTTGTTGCGGCGACATCGTTGGCCCGAACCATCGAGAGTCAGCCTCGTCACCCAAGACAGTGACAGCACAACCATTTCGATTCACGACATGCACAACGGTGTGATGAGCCGGGAATGTTCCATCGTTCGTTGGGTTGGTGATCTCGGCCGGAGCGCGAACACCCACCGCGGTAATGGAATTAGCGGCAGATCGGCCAAGAAGGGCTGTGACCGGGTCGGTCGAATCGAGTTGGTGAATTTCTGTGATGACATCACCGGTATAGGTGATGAACAGCGCAATGTTTGGCGACAACGATTCAAGGTCAAGCGTGAGTTGGGCCAGAGTTTCAACAGCAACAGCTGTGGTGTGCATGGGACGATCTCTCCGCGTCGGGTGACGACGGCGATCGGTCCTGGGTGATCGCGATCCCTCAATGCCCTCGATGCAATCTGTGCAATCTGGCGGCTGCGAGAGAAAGCGGCAAGGGCTATTTGACTACTTACGCGAACGGGAGTGTGTCTTGATCGCTTGGGGGAAATAAGCGATGGAGCATTGCTTGCAGCACCAACGCCGTTACTTGTGTGTCGGGGAGAGCTCGGTGGGCGTTGGGGTGGTCGATTGCTAACGCGGCGGCGCACGCGGCAAGCGAATAGCCGCCGTTATCGGGGAGAACGTGGCGAGCTAACTGCAGGGTGCACAAAGCGGGTTGATTCGGTAATGGTGTCGGGGTTCGCGCGTATTCGGCGCTTAAGAAGCCAGCGTCGAACGAAAGGTTGTGCGCGACGATCATTGACCCCTCGACGCGCTCAGCGAGTTCTTCGGCGATCTTGGCGAATGTGGGTGCGCCAACTAGGTCGGCGGCGCTGATGCCGTGGATGTGTGTGGGGCCAGGATCGCGGCCAGGGTCGACAAGCGTCGACCACTCATCGATGAACGATCCGTCGGGCGCGCATCGGACAACAGCGATTTCGATGACGCGATCTCGATCGGAGCTGAGGCCAGTGGTTTCGACATCGAGAACCGCAAACGGAATGACGGGTGGTTGCTGTGACCACTCACGCACGTTCACGCTTTGGAAGGTCGATGGCTTCGGACTCACAACTCTCACGCTAGATCGTGAGTCCGACAGTCAGGTCACTGTTGCCGATTTAGGAATCGAGGGGACCGTCGAGCAATTCGGTGACGACGGCAGCGATTTCACTGCGCTCGGATCGAGTCAACGTGACATGGCCAAAAATCGGGTGACCGCGCAGGGCCTCGATCACCGTGATGATTCCGTCGTGTCGGCCGACGCGCAGGTTGTCGCGCTGTGCGACATCGTGGGTGAGCACAACGCGGCTGCCTTCGCCAAGGCGACTAAGTGCGGTCAGGAGAACTGGACGCTCGAGGTTCTGGGCCTCATCAATGATGACGAACGTATCGGTGAGGCTTCGTCCACGGATGTGAGTGAGGGGGAGAACTTCAAGGAGTTCACGATGGAGGACTTCATCGATGACCTCGGGACCAGTGATTGCTTCGAGGCCATCGAGTACTGCCGCTGCCCATGGGCTCATCTTTTCGAACTCCGAACCGGGCAAGTAACCAAGGTCCTGTCCGCCGACGGCATAGAGCGGTCGAAAGATAACAACGCGTTTGTGACTGCGTTGTTCTAAAACGGACTCCAACCCTGCTGCGAGAGCGAGCACACTTTTTCCGGTGCCTGCAGGGCCGCCAAGTGACACGATTCCAATGGATTGATCGGCGAGAAGATCGATGGCGATGCGTTGTTCGGCGGACCGACCGCGAACATCAAACAACTGGCCGTCGCGGCGAACAAGGTGCAGCGACTTGTCGGCGTGAACGCGAGCAAGCGCTGATTGCGAACCCGCGTGCATGACGACACCGGTATGACAGGGAAGGTCGCGGGCTCGTTCGTCTTCGACTGTTCCGAGTTCGAACAGGTCATCGATCGTGGAGCTTTCGCAAGCGAGTTCAACGATGCCGGTCCAGCTGTCGTCGCGGGCGAGTTCGTTTCGGTATTCATCGGCATTCAGGCCAACGATCGACGCTTTCAGGCGCAGGGGAAGATCCTTTGTAACAACGGTGACCTGGTTGCCTTCAGCCGCGAGGTTTCGAGCCACTGCCAAGATCCGATGATCGTTGGTGTCGCCAGCAAGTGATGGCGGAAGGGCACCGAGGTCCTGATGGTTGATCTCCACTCGGAGGGTGCCGCCGGCATCGTTCACGGCAAAGGCGGTTGTAAGAGATCCGTGTTTGACGCGCCAGTGTTCAAGTTGACGCAGTGCTTGGCGAGCTGACCAACCCAACTCGGGGTGATTTCGTTTCGATTCGAGTTCGAGAACAACAACAACAGGAAGCACAACATCGTGTTCTTCGAAGCGAGTCATCGACTTTGGGTCGGCGAGCAGAACCGACGTATCGAGTACGTAGACCTGTTTCCCAAGCGGCGTCATTGACCTCCTCCAACAGCGAGATCGGAGGAGGGATCCTTCGATCGTGTGGACAGGTTGGACGACATGGCCAGAGTGGTGGTCACGGGACTCCCGTAGGTGCGGTTGTTGCGACCCCGTCATCCAACACCGCGCGTCGGGCTCACGCGCGGATGCTTGAAAGGAGTTCGTCTTCCGTTCACAGAGCCGTCATGAACGCTCCCGGTTCGGCCCTTTGGAGGGTCGTGGCGGCGACCGTCAGAGATTCGAGAGAATCTTGAACGTCTCGCCGCGGGCTACACCAGTGATTGACCCAACAGCTTCGGCGTGGTCACGAACCCGTTTCCCGAAGGCTTCGGCTGCAGTGCCGTCATCGTCAGCGGGAATCGAATGTGTGGTGATGAATTGGCTTGCGTGGGCAAGAAGCGCATTGACCTTTGCGTCGACGAAACCGGTGACGTCCTCAACATGATCTGGGTCGTCGGCTTCAAATAAAAGCGCGATCTCTGGGCGATGAACGTCAAGGCCATGGTGGCGGAAATAGTGCGGATCGCGTGCGGCGACGATTCCGTCGAGTGCGAGCCATCCGGCATTGCGGTGATCGGGATGAAGTCGGTACCGCTTCCACGGATCGTGAGCGAGGACAACGTCAGGCTGGGTGGACCGAATCCAATAGGCGACCTGATCGCGGACATGGAGCGTTGGCTGCAATTCGCCGTCGACGTGTCCGAGCATCACAACTTTGCCGGCAGAACCAAGGCGGCGGGCTGCTTCCATTTGTTCGGCTCGTCGTTGTTCGACCAGATCATCAGCGTTTCGATCGGCATCCCACGTTCCTTTTGAACCGTCGGTCAAAACGAGATGGTTGATGATGCAGCCTTTGCTCGCCCACTTTGCGAGGGTTCCTCCACACTGAAATTCTGCGTCGTCGGGATGGGCGACTATGACGAGCGCTCGTTCTGGTGTGGCGATATCGCGAGAGTTCATTGGGTGAGTCGGCAGATCGCCTAGTGGGAGGGGGGAGAGTTCATTCGTCATGTTGTTTCTCCCCAATTCGGAGGAACTAAATCTTCGGGCCGGTCGACATCCCACGCAAGTCGGTCATCGTGAATGACGCGGACTGCGAGTCCAAGTCGTTTGGCTTCTGCCTGGTGTCGCTGAAATGAGGAGGGGCCGTAGGAGAACACGAAGCCGCTGTCAGTCGGAATCACAATGACGTTTGTTCCATCGCCATGACGATCGGGAACAAGTGTGACGCCGTCGTAGTCGGCGAGCCATTCGAGATGTTCTGCGTGGGGAAGGTCGGCATGCGCAACGATCACGGTGTCGACGTCAAGGTGAGCGAGATCAGATACACCTTCGTTGACGGCACCGTTGAGGCCGCGGCTCGGCTTCCATAAGACGCTCGCGCCATGTTGTGTTGCCCACGTTGCCACTGCGGTGTCATCACACACGACCCAGACATCGAGTGGAGCGGCAGCAGCAACGACAGTTGTCGCCATGGATTGCGCAAGCGTCGAGCGTTCGTGGGGATTCAGCGCCGCGGCGAGACGCGCTTTGGCGTCGGAGAACGCTTTGACAGGAATGAGCACAGCACGCGTTGGCTCAGAATGGGACACCGCCGGAGTGTAGGTCGGGTGGTTCGCGTGGCTTCCAGCCACCCTCGCTCCGAAGGTGAGATCGCTGCGATGAATGGATGGTGTTCGGCCGGGGGTAGCGTCGCCGCCGATGGAGCACGCAGAGTTGGGCCAAAACGCCAATGACCAAGCAATCGCCGATGCGTGGGTTCTGCTCGGCACGATCGGGGCTGGCGGCCGGGCCAAGGTGGACCGTCGTGGGGTAATGACTCCCGAAGGAGCGACGTGGTCGCTCGATTGGTGGGTCGGGGCTGAAGACCGATGGCATGTGGCGTCGGGCGCGGCTCTTGTTCGTCAATCCCTTCTTGAGTCCACGCCAGTCGTCCTTAGCGCGATGAGGCTTCCGGGGGGCGAGATTGAGCAGCGAGCATGGTGTGTGGTCGATGGCTCGACAGGTAGTCCTGTGCTCGTCGTGGCTTTTCACAACGCGACATCGATTCCGGTTGCTCTGGCTCTCGCGTTTACTGGCGCGTCGAACGCGTCGTCGACGATTGATTTCGCCGATGGAATAGTGACGATCGATGGCGACGCCGTCGCTGCGTTTTCACGATTGCCATCTCGATTCGGAATCGAGCTTGATGGGCGATCGGCACAAGACGTCACCACCGCCGGTGACGCGGTCAACGCGTTTCCTGAGAATGGAATTAAATCGACCGGCGCAAGCACAACGGCGTCGTTTGTTTTCCCACTGCCACACACAGCGACACTGCAAGTTGTTCTTCCACTCGGAGCGGCGATGAGCGCTGCTGATCTCAAACGTTGCGATCTCACTGCACTTCCTCCTTTTGAGCGCGTTGTCGCTGGTTGGAAAGCGCAGACGGCGCGAGCGCCAAAATTTGATCTGCCCGAGAGGCAGAGCGAAGAAGCAATCGATGGATCTCGCTCTCATCTATTGGTACACGTTGCTGGCGACGATCCTCTTCGTTGGCCAGGTGTTCCTGTCAACGGTCTTGAGCGGTCGGAACTCACGATGGCTCTCGACGAACAGGGACTCTCAGCAGAATCCGAACGTCTTCTTGTCGCGTCGACCGACCTTCAAAACGCCGACGGTTCCTTCGACTCATTACGGCTTGATGCAACCGCGAGTTGGGTTGTGGCGCTGGAGCGACACGTCGCGTTGTCAGGTGACGGGGCGTTCGCTGACCAGATGATTGAACGAGTGGCGTCTGCAGCGCATTGGATTTCCAAGCGGCAACGCGGGAGTCGCTTGCGCCGTTCGAGCTCGTTTTTTGCCCACGGGACTGGTCCGATCGGGTTTGATACCGATCAGCGTGTTGGCTATGACGCTCGGTGGACGGTTCGGGCCTATCGCTCTGCGGTTGTGTTGCTTGACGGTGCAGCACAACCTGATGCCGCTCTTGCGGTTCGGCTGCACTTGGCTGCGCTTGACGATGAGATGGATCGTCGTGGTGTGACTCGAGTGGGGCCGGGCGATGGAACGGTCGCCGACGACGCGATAGTGCGTCTTCGGCGCGAGTTACTTTCCGGAGAGCCGCTTTGGACATGGCCCAGCGAAACCGACGCTCATGACCCTTCTCGCACCGCGGCGTTCTTGCGAACGATTCGAGCCATCGTTGCGTCCGATGCCGATGGGGCTGTCGACATACTTCCGGGGTTCAACGAGGAATGGCTCGGTCAACCAATAGCTGTGCATCGATTGCCAACGGCGGTCGGTTTGTTGTCGTTCGCATTGAGATGGCACGGGGCTCGCCCAGCGTTGCTGTGGGAAGTCGAGGGCGATCGGAATCTCACTATTACGTGTGCATCGATTGATTCTGAGTGGTCGACCACCGATCAGCGAGGCGAGGCACTCCTTGCTGCGCCCGTCTTTGACCATGTGCACAGTCATTTCGCCCATGCCAGCGAGGAATCGGTGGCGGAAACCCCGGTCGATGAGGGAACGTCATTCACCTGAGGTGACGAAAGCCGACGCCATCGGCAACAACTTTTCTGGTCACATTTGTGGGGTTCGTCGCTGCCCGCTCTCGCATGTGCCTCGGGTCACGTCTATGGTTTGGACCACAGAGGGGCTCCGTGGGGTGCCCCGATCCGAACCGTCGGCCATGGCCGAAGGAGGCAGTAATCATGCAGAGGCGTACGGGAATCCGTCGCTGGGCACCAGTCGTCGCAGCAGTCATGGCCTTTGGCCTGATCGCAACGGCGTGTGGTGGGAGCTCAAGTAGCTCGTCCGACAGCGGCAAAACCAGTGACGTAACCATTAAGGCTTCCGGTCCGCCGAAGGCTGGTGGCTCGGTCAAGTTTGCGCTTGAAGCTGAGACCGATGGTTTCAATCCATCCAGCAACCGTTGGGCCATTGCTGGCTACATGGTTGGCAATGCGGTCTTCGATCCGCTTTCGGCCTATGACGCCAATGGCAACTGGGCTCCGTACTTGGCGAAGGCCTTTACGCCAAGTGCCGATTTCAAGACATGGACCGTCGATCTTCGTGCAGGTGTGAACTTCTCTGACGGCACCCCTGTCGACGCAACAGCCGTCAAACTCGCACTCGACACGGTGAAGGCCAATGCCCTCACCGGTGCTGCGCTTGCGAATATGGGTTCCATCACAGTGGTGTCGGCTTCACAGCTCACGATCGCCACCGTCGATGCCTGGGCATCGCTTCCCGCTGTGCTCACAACCCAGGTTGGCTTCATTGCCGCTCCCGCCCAGCTCAAGGCTGAAGGCGCAGCAGCAACTCGTCAGCCGATTGGTTCTGGTCCGTTCATTCAAAAGGAATGGATCCCAGACAATCACTGGACCGGTACGAAGAATGCCAACTACTGGCGTTCCGATGACAAGGGCAACAAGCTCCCGTATCTCGATTCGGTGGAATTCCGCCCGATCGTCGACCCGCAGAACCGAGTGAACGCGCTTCTCTCAGGTGATGTGCAGATGATTCACACCACCGACTGGCCGGCAATCAATCGCCTTCAGGCTGAAGCAGCTTCCGGCAACATTCAGTTCGTTGCTGACGGAACCGAAACTGAAGAGCAGTTCCTGATGTTCAACACGCAGAAGGCTCCGGTTGACGACGTGCGCGTGCGTCAAGGGCTCACGTTGTGCACTGACCCGAATGCAGTTCTGGTCGTGCAAGAGACGCCAGCCGCACGTTTGGCAGACAGTCAGTTCACCAATGATTCCCCGTGGTATTCCGATAGCGGTTTCACCACGAATGACGCGGCCAAGGGCAAAGCGCTCCTTGACCAGGTGAAGGCCGAAAAGGGTCCGATCACCGTCTCACTTGGAACCACACCGGTTCCGGCCAACACCAACACCACTGCACTTATCAAGCAGCAGTGGGAAGCCTGTGGTGTGACTGTGAATACGACGACCTCGGAACAGAGCAAGTTCGTATCCGATGCCGTGACCGGCAACTACACCGTCAACTTGTGGCGTCAGTTCGCTGCTTCCGATCCCGATGGCGATTACGTCTGGTGGACCGGTAAGAACGCTGCTGGACCGCTCACACTGAACATCGCTCGTTTGAAGGATGCTCAGATCGACGCAGCACTCGACAAGGCTCGTGCCTCGAATGACGTAGCAGTGCGCAAGCAGGCTTACGCCGACCTTCAGAAGCGTCAGACGGAACTTGCGCCGTACATCTGGATCTCTCACTCGCAGTGGGCGATCGGTGCGGCCAAGAACATCCGCAACATTACGAACCAGACCCTTCCTGATGGACAGGCAGCCCTGCCGTTCCAGCGTGGCGAGGTTCGCCTTACTCAGACCTGGCTCGACAACTAAGTCAGTTCTGCGAAGTTTGCTAAAAGGGCCCGGTGCTTCGGCACCGGGCCCTTTCGCATAGTTGCACGTTCCGCAGGCTGCACTTTCCCCGTCATGTATGACCCTTCATCGGTAGTGTGACCGGAGGAAGTCCTTTGGCTCGGGAGGCGTTCATGATTCGTCGGATGGTTTCAGTCGTTGCTGCAGTGGCTGCAGTGGCACTCTTTGCATCGTCATGCAGTAGCTCCAGCCCAAATTCGGATGGAAACGCGGCGACGAGTACTTCGGACATCACGGTGAAAGCAAGTGGCGCGCCGACTCCAGGCGGCTCAGTGAAGTTCGCGGTCGAGGGCGAGTCGGACGGCTTCAACCCAACAACGAATCGTTGGGCCGTTTCAGGACACATGGTCGGTTCCGCAGTCTTTGATCCGCTTTCTGCCTACGACGAAAACGGAAAAGCGCAGCCGTATCTTGCGAAGTCGTTTACGCCGAGTGCCGACTTCAAGTCGTGGACGATCGAATTACGTCCGAATGTGAACTTTTCAGACGGCACGCCGGTCAACGGCGCAGCAGTGGCGAAGTCGTTAAACGCGATGAAGAAGGATGCACTTGTCGGCATTGCTCTTGCGAATATTTCTTCTGTCGTTGAATCGGGCCCTCTAAGCGTGACGGTGTCGATGGTGGATCCTGATGCGTCGTTGCCAGCGGAATTAACGACGCAGGTCGGCTATGTCGTTGCTCCCGCGCAACTCGACGCAGCCCCGCCGGCGAATACGAGATCACCAATCGGCTCGGGTCCATTCATGCAAAAAGAATGGGTTCCCGATAACCACTGGTCGGGCACCAAGAACCCGAACTACTGGCGTTCCGATGCAAAGGGCAACAAGTTGCCGTATCTCGACTCGCTTGAGTTCCGACCCATTACCGATCCACAAAATCGTGTGAATGCGTTGCTCGCTGGCGATGTCAACATGCTCCACACCACCGACTTCCCGGCGATGGCAAAACTCCTCAGCGAGGCACAATCTGGTGCAGTGCAGGTTGTCTTTGATCAGACCGAGACTGAAGAAAGCTTTGTGATCTTCAATACGTCAAAGGCTCCAAT
>CAIPQK010000230.1 GCA_903867185.1 uncultured Candidatus Nemicrothrix sp.
CGCCCAGAGGACGTCCCGCCCACTGGCGGACCAATTGCTCTCGAACGAACCTTTGCGTTCATTGACATTTGCGGATTTACCGCACTTACCGAACGACATGGACCTCGACGCGCAGTGCGGGCGCTTGAAGTATTCCGCTCAGCAGTCAAAGAAGTTGCCGGACGACGCGGCGTGCGTGTTGCGAAATGGTTAGGCGATGGCGTCCTCCTCGTCGGAGTAAAGCCTGGCCCCATCGTGGCGACTGTTGCGGAAATGACGGGCCGATTCGAATCATTCGCGATCGACCTTCGAGCTGGTGTCGCCAGCGGAACAGCGTTGTTGTTCGATGGCGATGACTACATCGGTCGCCCCGTCAATCTTGCTGCTCGGCTTTGCGACGAAGCCGAACCTGGCCAGCTACTCGCGCATCCGTCCGCACTTAATGGAGTGCCCGATTGGGTCGATATCGGACCGCCGAGCGAGGTCACCGTTCGGGGAGTCGGTCCCATCGAAGGCGTTTGTCCGCTGCGTCCATCTGCCGATGTCCAGTTTCCGCCTGAACCAAATCGCGACTCAGAGCTCTAAGCGGAACTTCATCGCCGCGTCATCGAGCCATCGCTCAGCGACCGCTTGGTGTCTGAACTTCACCCCCCGCTATGCTCACTCGGCTGCTGAGGCTTTGCCCGACAGCGCAAGCGTGACACCGGCCCCCATCGTCTAGCGGCCTAGGACACCACCCTCTCAAGGTGGACGCACGGGTTCAAATCCCGTTGGGGGTGCCACGCAGGACTGCTCGGCTAGCTATAGCCGCCAGACAAATCCACGATGAGTTGTGTCGCGTTCTGTGCACGCAGACAGATCTTGCCGGCATCTGGTCCAGATCGTCCGACCGGTACGACAACGTGTGCGGCTTTGGTTTGTCCAGTCACAAGATTCAGCACCGAGGTTTCCGAACCAGGGGCCGGTGGATTTGAACACGGAAATACCGAGACCCAGCCTGAGTTTCGGGCATCGGTCGCGGTGATATTGACCTCGACCGCTGACGAACCAACCGCTGCTTTTCCTGCACCCGTCACCTGCACGGGGACCGTCTGGCCACCACTGACCAAACCGATCGACGAACGCGAGTCAAACACTCGGGTTGGTGTGGAGATGTTGAGGCGCTGCCCCGATGATCCGACATAACCAAAAACATCGACGATGACGTTCGTTCGAAGAAGCGAATAAATACAGATCGAACCGCCCGGAGAAAGCGGGATTATCGCGCCGTTACCTGACGGCAACTTCGACTGATAATTCACGTTCGACACGGTTGGTCGCGTACCCCCGCACTGCCATGCCGTGAGATACCCAGACCCACTGGCTCCATCAGCAGTGATGCTTACGAGCACTGCTGATGCCCCGACTGGAACTCCAGCTCGGCCAGTTATCGGGACCTGCACCTGACTATTGGCAGAAACCGCTGTCGATTGCCTCGTGTCGAGAATTCGAGTTGGCGTGACCGGAGTTATCGCAGCAGAAACCGAAGAGTCATACTGGCCTTGAAGGTCCACGATTAGGTGAGTTGAAGACTGCGAATAGAAACAGACCTTGCGACTTGCATTCAGCCGAACCGTGACAAGGTTTGTCGAAACCGCGCCGGGCACATAGTTGAGTGTTGACGTCATTGGCGGATCGCCACACGCATAGGCAGCGAGGTAACCAGAATTTGTGGCCCCATCGACCGTGACGTTGAGCGTGACCGACGTTGTTGTCGCTGTCGTTTGTTTCGAAAGGTCGAGCACAAAGACTTCGCCCGGTTGAAGTGAGCGTGTTGAACTTGTACCGAGTGCGGAACGGGTATCGAGAACACGTGTCGGCCCAACCGGGACGTAACCGCTTGCTGCGGCAACTCCCGTTGCTCCCGGTTCGTTCGAAAATGTGAGACCCCCGGGAGTTTCAAAGATGCGGTCTACGACGAGTCGTCGTTGATTTCCTGGATAACTGGGGTCGAGACCTTCTTCCCAATAATGATTGGCAACGTAAAGAACATTGCCGGCGCCGCGAAAGACAGATGAACCACCAATTCCCGTCTTCCCTTGGCGCCGAGACATCACTTGGCCAGAACCAACGCGAGTACAAATTGGCGTCCAACTGAACTGCAGCGGACCGCACTTTGCCATCCCCAGCGAATAGTCCTCTGAATCCCAAAATGCACCCGAATAAAAAAGCGTTGGAACGCCGTCGGAAAGACGAGCCATTGATGGATTTTCCGTCACACCTCGCTCCCACCCGCCGGCGGCTTGCAACAGGTAGATGGGAACACTTCCCGGGGCAAAGGCAACAGTTTGTCGACTTGTCATCACAATTTCTTTGGCAAAAATAGATGCCCAGTAGCTGCCCGGTTTCCCTTGGTCTTCCCACACGAGCCATGTCTTGCCTGTCGCCGAATCAGCAAAGACGTAGGGATCGATCACGCCAAGCGGCGAATCCCCGCACCAAATCTGCTGCGGAGCCAAGTAGGGGCCGTCAGGAGCTTGACTAGACGCGTAAAAGATGCAGTGCCGACCGAAGTCATCCACTCGAAGTGCATAAAACATGAACCACGCGCTTGAACCATTGACTGACAACTTTGCGACTGACGGCGCCCAAAGTTGATCCGGAAAGTTCTTGTCCCCGGACGTCCAGGTGCTCCCTGCGGGAGACGGATCTGGCAACGCGTCATGGAATTGCCAATTTGGATTCACGTATTGCCAGTTGGGGTCGGGTGAATAGTTCGACCGAGCTGTCCATGTCACAAGATCTCTTGATGACATCACCGGCACATAGACACCACCGGTGGTTGTCGAAAACGCGTAGTACTTCTGCGTCGCCTCGTCCCACACCACATCAGGATCGGGAAAGTTCTGGGTGTACACCTGTCCCGGAGCGAAATACGGAGCTCCGACAAACGATGGGCGGAACTGCTGTGCATCGGTAAGGGCCCCAGCGGAAACCTCTCCGACCGCGGCGACCACCAAGATGACCACAAGCGCGAAAAGCAGCCCGGCGAAAGTCCTCCCAAGATGAGGCGGGCGACGTAAAAGCCGTTGCAGCGGGGCGGAGGGAGGTTTCGTCATAAGGGCGGAGTCGAAAATGCGCTGACTCAAACGCTAGCGGGCCCCTCCCCGAAACAGCCGTCAGACCCCGCCCCAAACCGGGTTGAGAAACCCCTCAACTACCGGAGAGAAGCGGAAAGTGGCGTAATGGCCTCGCTCTATTAGTGTTTCGCCACCGAAGGCACGTCTTCTGACTGTCTCAGCACCTATCAAGGGGATCCGCATGACACTCGAGGGAATCGACCTCCTCGACCTCGACCGCTTCCAGCGTCTCGAGCACTACCAAATGTTCGACCGCCTGCGCGCCGAAGACCCGGTGAGTTGGCACGAGTACCCCAACGCCCAGGGATTCTGGAACGTTGTCAAGCACAAGGACCTCGTCGGCGTTAACCGCGACACCGGACTGTTCTCGTCAGAATCGGGCGGCATCTCGATCCTCACTCCCGACGAGTTCCCCGGCGAAGCACAGGGCAACGATCCTCGTGGCCTGATGATGCTCTACATGGATCCCCCAAAGCACACGCGCTATCGCCTTCTGGTGAACAAGGGCTTCACCCCGCGCATGATCGGTTTGATCGAGAAGTACCTTGAGCATCGGGCCATCCTCATTGTTGACAACATCATTGAACGCGGTTCATGTGATTTCGTTGTCGACGTTGCTTCGGAACTTCCACTTCAGGCCATCGCCGAGATCATGGGTGTTCCGCAAGAAGACCGCATGAAACTGTTCGATTGGTCGAACCGCATGATCGGCATTGACGATCCAGAGTTCGCTGACGCCGATGGCGCTGCCGCTTCTGGCGAACTCTTCATGTACGTCAACGAACTCGGCAAGCAACGCAAAGCCGATCCTCGCGACGACATCGTCACCAAGCTCATCAACTCAGAGGTTGAAGGCGATTCGCTCTCCGAACTCGAGTTCGACATGTTCATGATGCTTCTGACTGTGGCCGGCAACGAGACCACCCGAAACACCACGTCGTGGGGCATGTGGGCACTCATGCAGAATCCCGAGCAATACGCCCTGTTGGCAAATGACATCGACGGCAAGCTCGACGTCGCCATCGAAGAAGTCCTTCGCTGGGCAACGCCGGTGTACCACTTCCGTCGCACCGCCCTGGACGACACAATCATCGGTGACAAGGAAATCAAAAAGGGCGACAAGGTCGTCATGTGGCATATCAGTGCCGACCGTGACGAAGAGGTCTTCGACGATCCCTATCAGTTCAACATCGAGCGTTTCCCGAACGAGCACATCGCGTTCGGTGGCGGTGGCCAGCATTTCTGCCTCGGCGCCAATCTCGCCCGCATGGAACTGAAACTGATCTTCCGCGAGATCATGGAGCGAATTCCCGACATGCGCCTCGCTGGCGATGTCGAGATCCTGCGCTCCAACTTCATCGGTGGCGTCAAGCACATGCCGGTTACCTACAGCGCTGGTGCTCGTCGTAACCCGGCGCCGTTCGCAACCTCGTAAGTACTGTCACTTCGATAGTTACGAACTGAAGCCGTCGACCTGAATTGGTCGGCGGCTTCTTCGCGTCAGGGCAACCGCATCATTGAGAACTGCAGTTCCAAATGACTCACTCTGCGGCTTGATACTCCGCAAACATGGCAATTTCTTGTTCTTTTCTCGGGTAGGCGAACCAAACCAACGCCATTCCAAGCGCCATGGCGAACGCCCCAGCAGCAAACGCCCAGTGTTGGCCATCAAGGAACGAGTCTCGGGCTGCATTCGTTATCTGCGATGCATATTGCGGATAGGTCGATGCGACGTTTTCTGCGCTTGAGAATGACCGTGTGAGTTGACCCACAACTTGGTCAGAGATGGCTGTCGTCTGTGGGGTGGATTCAATCTGCGAGTTGAACGACTTCACATAACCGGCTGTCAATAGTGCCCCAAAAATCGACTGCATGATCGCTCCACCAAGATCACGCTGTAGATCTGCCGTCGCTGATGCCATCCCGGCTTTTCGCACCGGCACCGCGCTTGTAAGTGCACGAGACGCCGGCGTTCCGGCAAGTGCGACGCCCGCTCCTAGGAACACATAGCCCAGGCTGACCATGGCAAACGATGAACGTTCGTTCCAAAGAAACAGCATGACGCCGAATCCCAGCATGCACGAGACGTAACCAAGCATCAGCGTCACACGTGATCCATATGTTTCGATGAGTTTTGCTGAATGCGGCGCCAACAACACCATCACAAAGGCTGCGGGCAACACGCTCAATCCCGCGGTCCATGTCGAATACCCAAGGACATTCTGCAGATATTGCTGCCCAACAAACATGGCCCCCATAAGAGAACCAAAGACCAAAATTCCGGCAATTGCTGCGACCCAAAATGGCCTACGACTCGCATACTGCAAGTCGTAGAGCGGAACTTCCACCCGTCGCTGACGAAGAACGAAAGCGCCGATCGCCGCTGCGCCGACGATGGCGAAGATCAGAGCCTGCGTCATCATCCCTGGTTCCGGAGCAAAGCTTATTGCCAGCACCACAGCACCCACCATGACAACGGAAAGAATGCCGCCGAGGTTGTCTACTGGTTCGGTCGACTCATGGACATGTGATGGAACAAATTTCCACGCGCCGAAAAAAGCAACTGCAGCCAGAGGCAGCGTGATGAGAAAGACCGAGCCCCACCAAAAATACATAAGCACCGCGCCTGCGGTCAGCGGACCAAGTGCGGCCATCGCACCACCAAGCGCTGACCAAAGCGCAATCGCTTTCGTTCGAGCCGGACCACTCCACAACGCTGCAATCAGCGACAACGTCGTGGGGAATGCCATTCCCGCGGCAAGACCGCCCAAGATCCGGGCACAGATCAGCACCTCGAGGCTTGGTGCCCACGCGGCCAAGATCGATGCGGGTACCGCAAGCCCGGTGCCGATAAGCAGCATCATCTTGCGACCATGACGATCGCCCACGGCTCCGAGCCAAAGAACTGAGGCCGCAAGGCCGAGTGAGTAGGCAACGGCCACCAGATTGAGGCCAGTTTGCGAGGCATCGAAGTGGCGGCCGATATCGGGCAGGGCAACATTTGCCACGGAAAGGTTCAGGTTCGCAACGGTCGCTACCAGGATGAGCGATCCAAGTACGAGCCCAGCTCGAGCGGGATGATTCGTGGCAGTTCCGTCGGTCATAGAGGCATTTTGGTCCAGAATCAGCGATCCTCGGCGCCAAGATCGCGAGGAGCAAGAACATTGACATAGTCCACTACCCGCCGTATGGTCCCACGCGTGCCCACCCCGCCATCTGTCGCTGATGCTGAACGATCACTGGAACGACTCTTTCGACTCACCGTGAACCGAGCCGTGCACCATCGCCAGACTGCGACCATCGGCGTTGATGTCACCCGCGCCGGTTACGCAATCCTGCGCTCGCTTGCCGATTCAGGCGAGATGCCGATGGGACAACTCGCACGTCGTTGCTCAATGGACCCCGCCGCTGCGAACCGACAGGTTCGCGTTCTTGAAGATGCCGAACTTGTTGAACGCGTTACTGACCCAGACGATGCTCGTCTCGCCGTCGCTCGTCTGACAACCAAAGGACGTCGCACCCACGACCGCATCGTTGGCCTGCGTGTCGAACAGATGACTGACGTTCTCGGCGATTGGTCTCAGCAGGACTGCACCGAACTTGTACGACTCGTTGACCAACTGGTCGCCGATCTTCGATCAACACCAATACGAACCGACACACTCACCGCCAAGGAGCAACCATGAGCCGTATTACTAGCGAACGCCGCATCGATTACGCCGGATCAGTGCATGATGAACGCGAGATCGAAGCCGTAGTCGAAGTTCTTCGCGGTGGCCCGACGTCGATGCGTATCGGAAAGAACGTCAAAGCAATGGAACGTCGTGTTGCCGACCTCTTCGAAAAGAAGCGCGGCGTCATGTGTAACTCCGGGAGTTCTGCGTTGTATCTCGCCTACGAAGCCATCGACCTTCAACCTGGAGATGAAATCGTCACGAGCGCGGTGACCTTCTCCACCGACGTTGCCCCTGTCGTCCGCAAGGGTGCCGTTCCGGTGTTTGTCGATGTCACACCCGATACGTTCCAGATCGATGTGAATCGAATTGCAGAGATGATTACGTCTAAAACTCGGGCGATCATGGCGCCCAACCTCATCGGGAACTGCCCCGATTGGGATGTCATCCGTGGAATTGCCGACGAGCACAACCTGCTTGTTATCGAAGACTCCTGCGATGCGCTCGGACAGACCTTGCGAGGAACTCCCACCGGAACCCGAGCCGATATCTCGCTTACCAGTTTCGCTCTTTCGCACATCATCACTGCAGCGGGAACCGGTGGCATGGTGTGTTTCGACAACGACGAGCTGGCGGACCGCGCGTTGTTGTTCCGTCGTTGGGGCCGTCGCTCTGAACTCCAACTTTTTGGCTCGCTCAAGGGCAAGGAAAACCGCTTCTTTAGTGCGCTCGACGATGGACTCGAATACGACAACATTTTCATCTTCGATGAAAACGGTTGGAACTTCGAACCGTCGGAGCTCTCAGCTGCGTTTGGTCTTGTTCAGTTAGACAAGTTGGACGAGAACCTCGCCCGTCGCCAGCGCAGTTTTGCAATCACGAGTTCTCACCTCGCCAAGTACCCGCACCTTTTCATCCTTCCGCAGCTGACCGACGGCATCGAAACGGGATGGCATATGTTCCCGTTCATCATTCAGCCCGATTCAGGCATCCGCCGCGCCGATCTTCAGCAGTGGATGGAATCCCATGGTGTCGACACCCGAATGGTGTGGACGGGGAACATCACTCGCCAACCAATGCTTCGTGGTCAGGAATTCCGCGTTCCTTCCGATGGCCTCCCCAACGCCGACCGCGTCATGGAATGGGGTCTCATCGTTCCCAACAACCATTCGCTATCAGATGACGACTGCAATTACATCGGCGAATGCATCGACGGATTCGTCGCGGAAAAGGGTTTGTAATGGCTGGTCGTTTCGAAGGACGCCGTGTCGTGGTCACCGGTTCAAGCCGGGGCATCGGCGCAGCAATCGCGGAGCGAATGGCCGCCGAAGGCGCGAACATCGTGCTCACTGCGCGCACACTTGACCAACACGAGAGTCTTGAGGGAAGCCTGAACGCTACCCGGGACCGACTCGCCCGTTTCGGCACGAACGTGGCCATTGTGGTGGCCGATCTCACTGATCCGGTTGACCGACTTCGAGTCATCCCTGAAGCAACGGAAGCGCTTGGGGGTCACATCGAAATCCTCGTGAACAATGCGGCGGCTTCTATCCAGGCACCTCTCACAGGATTCTCGGTGAAGCGCCGCAACATCATGTTTGAAGTCAATGTGAACGCTCCGATTGATCTCGCACTTGCCGTTGCTCCAGCAATGGTCGAAGCCGGCGAAGGTTGGATCGTGAATTTGTCGAGCGGCAGTGCCAAGTTCTGGGGCGGACCTTCGGACCCGATCGAACCAAGCTCGCCCAATATCTCTGCCTACGGAGCATCAAAAGCTGCACTGAACCGAATAAGTAACGGTCTCGCAATGGAGCTCTACGGAACCGGTGTGCGCGTCAACACGGTCGAGCCTCGCGCAGCAGTGCTCTCTGAAGGCGCCGCCGCCATTGTCGGTGATCGTTTGCGTCCCGATCAGATCGAATCGATGGAGGCCATGGTCGAAGGAACGCTCGTACTTTGCGATTGCGCTCCCGACGTCACTGGCCGCATCACCGTCAGCCTCGACAACATCGACGAATTTGGTCTCGAGGTCCGGAACCTCGACGGCAGTTCTCGCTCTTAGCGGTCAACCGATTCGCCCGAAAACACCCGATCAGCAGCGTCATAAAGTGTCATAGGAATGACCGTACGACCAAGTAGTAGCGTTTGAATTTTCCGAAGGGGGAACACCATGTTCGATCTCAAGATCACTAATGGCACAATCGTCGACGGCACCGGAGCCGACCGTTTCGTGGGCGATATCGCCATCACTAACGGTGTCATCGTGGCAGTACAGCGCGGCGGAGGTCTCCAAGGAGACGCAGCCGAAGTTATCGATGCCACTGGCATGATCGTGGCTCCCGGCTTCGTCGACATTCATACCCATTACGACGGTCAGGTCACATGGGACGGACTCCTTGAGCCTTCGAGCCAACACGGTGTCACCACCATCGTGAGTGGCAACTGCGGCGTCGGCTTCGCTCCGGTTCGTCCTGGTTATGAAGACGCTCTCATTGAACTTATGGAAGGCGTCGAGGACATTCCCGGCACTGCACTCACCGAAGGCATGACTTGGGGTTGGGAATCATTCCCCGGTTATCTCGACAAACTCGAAGAACTCGATCTCGCCGTCGACTTCGGCGTACAGATCGCCCACAGCGCGGTTCGTACCTATGTCATGGGTGAGCGCGGCGCACGAAACGAAGCGGCCTCGTCCGAGGACATCGACCTCATGGGCAAGTACGTCACCGAAGCTGTCGAAGCCGGTGCTCTCGGCTTCTCCACATCACGCACACTCGGCCATCGCGCCATGAACGGTGAGCCAGTTCCCGGCACCTTCGCTGCCGAAGATGAACTCTTCGGCCTTGGTCGTGCAATGGCTCGCGGCGGCGCTTCCGTCTTTGAGCTCGCCCCCATGGGTGCCGCTGGCGAAGACATCATCGCTCCGAAAACTGAAGTCGAGTGGATGAAGCGTCTCGCTGCTGACATCGATTGCCCAGTTTCCTTCGCACTCATTCAGGTTGATGCCGCTCCCAATCTGTGGCGCGAAATCATGGCCGAGTCGCTTGCCGCTCACGATGCTGGCGCCCCGATCTACCCGCAGGTCGCGGCACGTCCCTTCGGCATGTTGCTCGGCTTCCCCGGACACCATGCCTTTTCAAAGCGTCCGACCTATGTCGAACTGCGCGCCAAGTTGTCTCACGAAGAACTCGCCGCCGAACTCCTGAAGCCTGCAGTCAAAGCGAAGATCCTTTCCGAAACTGACCTTCCTTCCGACCCCAATGTCTTGTTCGACGGAATGAACTCCCTCGCACAGGGAATGGTCGATCGCACCTACCCACTCGGCTCGCCAGTTGATTACGAGCCAACACCCGACAAGACCATCGCTGCGATCGCAAAAGCGCAAGGACGCGATCCGCTCGAGGTGTTGTACGACACCTATAGCGAGCACAACGCTGGGGCAATGTCGATGGTGCCGTTCTTCAACTACTCAGACGGAAACCAAGACGCCGTGCGCGAAATGTTGCTCCACCCCGCTGGCGTTGCAGGCCTTTCTGATGGCGGCGCTCACTGCGCAATGATCTGTGACGCTTCCTACCCCACTTACCTCCTTTCCTTCTGGGCAAAGGAAGGCGGGCGAACCCGTGGACCAGGCCTTCCAATCGAGTACGTGGTCAAGAAGCAGTCGCTCGACACCGCAACCCTGTACGGCCTCAATGATCGCGGTGTCATTGCTGAAGGCAAGAAGGGCGACATCAACATCATCGACATGAACCGCATCGAGGTTGGTCGGCCACACATGGCCTATGACCTTCCCGCCGGCGGAAAGCGCTTGCTCCAAGGAGCAACTGGTTATGTCAACACAATCGTGAGTGGTGTCGTCACCCGCCGCAATGGCGTAGACACTGGCGCACGTCCCGGACGCCTCGTCCGCGGTCAGCGATAACTCACTGCGCTCACTAACTGTTCTAAAACCAACCACACCCTTCACGGAGAAACACATGTCTTCATCACTCTCAGGTCGCGCCGCAATCGTCACCGGCGGCGGCACTGGTATCGGCGCAGCGTGCGCAACACGTCTCGCTGAAGATGGAATGAACGTCACGATTTGTGGCCGCACCGAAAGCAAACTCACAGACGTTGTCGCCCGCATCAAAGCCAGCGGCGCTTCTGGTCAGATCCGTCATCAGGTCACCGACGTCACAGTTGAAACCGATGTTGCCGCACTTGTTGCCGGTCACGTCGACGCATTCGGCCGTCTCGACGGTTTCATTGCGAATGCCGGCGGTGGCGGCGGAATGGGCCCGTACCACTTGCTCGATACCGAAGAATTCATTCGTGTGCTTCACCTCAACGTTCTCGGAACAATGTTGTCAGTGAAGCATTCGGTTCCCCACCTCGTCGCCGCTGGCGGCGGTTCATTCGTGGGCATGTCATCACTTGCAGGGCACAAGACACACGTCATGTTCGGCGCCTATTGCGTCGCCAAGGCGGGTATTGAGGAAATGATGAAGAACGCTGCCGATGAATTTGGCGAAGTAAAGGTTCGCTTCAACGCCATTCGTCCTGGTTTCATCTCCACCGAAATCATGGAAGGCATCCCGCGCGAATCGGCCGTGTACGACTCCTACATCGTGAACACGCCTCTTGACGACGTCGGCGAACCCGAAGACGTCGCCAACCTCGCTCGTTTCCTTCTCAGCGATGAATCTCGCTGGATCACCGGCACCGCAATCAACTGCGATGGCGGACACCACCTGCGCCGAGGCCCCGATTTCCGCTCGTTCATCGAACCTGCAATTGGTCACGACGCACTCGTTGCCAAAAAGCCCGTCGGCGCCTGAGCCCCGAGTTGAAACTCGGTCTCTACTTCGACCTGCGCAATCCAGAGCCTTGGGTCCGCCCATGGCCCGAGCTCTACGGACGTGCGCTTGATCTTGTTGTCGAGGCCGAACGACTCGGTGCAGCATCGGTGTGGTTTTCTGAACACCACCTCTTCTCCGACGGCTATTTGCCCCAACCATTGACCTTTGCTGCAGCCGCAGCCGCGAGAACCTCGCGTGTTCGAATCGGTACGGCTGTACTTCTCGCCGCCCTGCGGCCGGCAGCCCTTGTTGCCGAAGAGGTCGCAGTCATTGATCAGTTATCGAACGGTCGACTCGAACTCGGGATCGGAGCCGGCTACAGCTCTCCGGAGTTTGAGCTCTACAACACCGACATCTCAAAACGTTACGGACTTACCGACGCAGCGGTCGCCGAGATTCGACACCTTCTCGACGGCGGCACCGTCACTCCCCCAGCGGCACAGAATCCGTTCCCAATCTGGCTTGGGTACCAGGGCCCACAAGGAGCGAAGCGCGCTGGTCGACTCGGCGTTGGCCTGTTGAGTCTCGATCGAGCTTTGCTTGAGCCCTACCGCGAAGGTCTCGTCGAGGGTGGACACAATCCTGAAGATGCACGCACTGGCGGCATGCTCGACATCATCGTTGCCGATGACCCCGAAGCAGCGTTCGAACGCATCCTCCCCCACTACGCACACCAATTGAACTCCTACCGTGCCGCCGCCGCTGCTGGCTCGGGTCGCGATGCGCCGAAGGAGATCACCATCGAGAAATTGCGAGGTGGTGCGGCAAAGACGGGTCAGATTCCCGGACTTCGTGTGCTCACCCCAGCCGATTCCATCGCAGCAATCAAGGAAGCAACGAATGGTTCACCGGTGGAACACGTATATCTGTGGGCCAGCGTCGCCGGCATGCCCGACGAACTCGTCGAACGTCACGTTGAACTCACCTGCACACAGGTTGCCCCCTACCTCTAATTCGAAACGAGCGAATCAATCGGTTTCAGGGAGTGGCGGCAAGAGACCAAGGTTTCGAGCGATTACTTGAGCCTCGTGATAGCTGCCGTTCTTTTCTGTTGTCGCACCCGTCGTGGCTAACCAAACGATTGCTTCACCGACGATCGAAGGCTCAACGCCGCGTGCAGCTATCTCGCCGAGTTCGGTGACCATCTTCGTGCGTTCTGTCGCCACGAATCCTGGATCAACGGTGAACGCAATAATTCCTTGATCGCCATATTCAAAGGCCAATCGATCTGCAGCACGATGAAAGCCCGCCTTCGATGCGCAGTAGGCCAATTGCGGACCGCCTTGGCCAATGGGGAACTTCAACTTCCACTTTCCCGAACCGGAACCAATATTGATCACGGTTCCGCCACCTCGCGAGATCATGTGCGCGACCTGCGGTTGCAGCAACAACAGTTGAGCCGTGAGATCGCCCCACATCTGGTTGATGAGATCTTCTGGATCGGTGTCGAGGAAATACTTGGGCCCGCCGCCACTCACAAAGATCGCATTGTTCACAACAACATCAAGGTGTCCGAGCCCAGAAATTGCTGACTCGACTGCAGGTACGAGTGCATCACGATCGAGAAGATCAAGCGGAATCTGGACCGCACGTCGACCAAGCGCTTCGATCTCAGCTGCGGTCGACGCCAAACTTCCCGGCAGTGTCTTGCCGTCATCAGTCAACGAAGTTGGATCGCCATCGACAACTGTTCGAGCAGTAATCGCAACATCGAAACCTGCTTGAGCGAATGCAATCGCAGTAGCTCGACCGATGCCCCTGCTGGCACCGGTAATAAGTGCAGTTCGAATCACAGCGCTCATGACGGAACAGTCCAAAGCGTTTGGCCCCGCGCTTCGCGGAACAAGCGTCGAGCGTCGGGGAATGAATGGTTGTCGTGATCTTCACCCCAGCTGGTGATGCCATCGAACGACCAACGAGTCAGACAATTGATGGTGTACAGATTCGGATTAATCAAGAAACCGAGAGAGTTCGTAGTCTCACCACGAGCAGTGAATGATCGACCGAGTTCATCGACTCCATCGAGCTCCACGACAAGCGGGAAACCTTCCCGATCGCGTTCGATCACTCGGCGTTCGCCGCTTTTCAACTTCGCCCACACACCATCAACCATGTACGAACCGTGAATCGCAATGGCTCCGGTGCCGAAATCCATGGTGATGGCGTGAAATGCGTGCGTGTCAGAAGCAGTGGCGTAGCTGTAACCGCCCCGCATTGTGGCTCCCCCATGAATGCCTTGGCCGAACTGTGGTCGCGGCCCCCACGAGCGATCGCGGAACCCGTAGGCGTCAACCTCAATCGTTTCGCCGTGCAAAACAATCGTGCCCTCGTAACGGCAGGGTTGATCGACGTGAGATTCACCCAGCATGTTGGGGGCGACGATGCCAGTGACCGTTAGGTCGACATGGATCTCATCGCCACCATCGGGATCGTCGTAGCGAACATGCCATTTCTTCTGCGGCTCGAGGCATTCATAACGAATGCCATTGGCGAGCGTGAGATCGGTCAGTTTCTGATCACCTAGTGGGAGATGCCAGAACTGCTTGGCATACACACAGGTTTCTGGTCGCTCGTTACGTCCATCCCAGAAGAACGCGCCGCCCGCCGCCACGCCCTGATTTGTTTTGAAATACGGATAGAGCTGGCCCGACAAATTGCGTTCGGGAACTGCAAACGTGAACCAGCAGGTTTCTGTCCACTCAGGGTCATTAGTTGTCGGTGGGTGAAATTCGTCTTCGGGATGCATAGCGGTCAGCTAAACGCCAGACCCGTAACCATGGCCGAACTCAGACCACTATCGACATGCAAATTCTCGCCGTTAATGAACGCAGCGGCATCGCTACCCATAAACGCAAGTGAAGGAGCAATGTCGGTAGCGACGGCCATGCGACCGTTGCCCTGAACGCCTACTGCCCAATTGATGGCGTCCTCGCCCATCGAAACTTTGAAATCCGCCATGAGCGGCGTATCAACCGGGGCCGGACAGATGCTGTTGATGCGGATGCCATTTCGAATTGCCGAATACGAACGACGCATTGTGTAGACCTGCATGCACATCTTCGAGAACGCATACACATCGTTGACAACCTCGGGGTGAGCCTCGCACCAATCAAGGAACGCATCCCAGTCGGCGATTTCAAGAAGCTCGGTAATTTCGGCAACCTGAGCGGGCCAACCGTTTCCTGCCATTGAGGCGGTGTACACAATTGTTCCGCCCTTGGTGATTCGATCAATAAGTCCGTCGGTGAGCCGACGCGACGCAGCGACGTTGACTGCCATGCAGGTGCGAACCCCAGCATTCGCAGCTACACCTGCATTCGAGAACAGCACGTCGATTGGTCCTTCAATCTGCGCGATTGCAGCATCGACGGATGCGGGGTCAGCGAGATTGACTTCGATGAAGGTGTCGCATCGGCCGGTTGGGGCCTTGATGTCGAGAATGGTGAGGTGTTCGACGCCGAGTTCCCCCAGCAGTTCAGCGAGTGCGGCGCCGATACCAGTAGCGCCCCCCGTAAGAACGACGCGCTTACCGGCATAACTGAACAGATTTGTCATGGAACCAATCCCCCAAGATCACGGGCCGCCACCCAGCGGCCGTGGGATCGAACCTACGAGTGGGCCGGAAAAGTGTCAACATCGCTGCATGCAGATCCGCCGATTGACCCCTGCGCTCGGTGCCGAAATCACCGGCCTCGATCTCACCTCCGATTTCGACGACGCGACCCTCGATGCAGTCCACGACGCACTGGTTCAGAACCAGGTGCTCGTCATCCACGCCCCGGGACTGACGCCTGAGCAACACATGGCCCTCGGCCGCCGCATCGGTGAGATCGAAATTCACGCGTTCTTCCCCAACCTTGGAACTGGACTCGAACACGTCAGCGTCCTCGATTCTGACGAAGGAAATACCGCGTCGATGTGGCACACCGACGAAACCTTTCTTCCTCATCCACCGATGGGAACGCTTACCCAAGCAAAGACGCTTCCCGAAGTTGGCGGCGACACGATGTTTGCATCGACATCAGCGGCTTACGACGCGCTGTCGCCCAACATGAAGCTCTACCTCGACGGCCTCACCGCCATTCACGATCTCAGCCGTACCACCGAGCTTCGCTATCGCTTTGGGAATGCCACACCTGAGCAGTACGCCGCAGCAATTGCTCAAGATCGCCGCACCGCTCATCCAGTTGTTCGCATCCACCCCGAGACCGGCGCCAAGGGATTGTTTGTGAACCCGACTTACACTCGCCACATCGTTGGTCTTCCGCCCGACGAGAGCGACGCGATCTTGGCGTTCCTCTTTCAGCATCTAGTCAAGGAGCACTTCACCTATCGCCACCACTGGCGAGAGGGCGATCTGCTCATGTGGGACAACCGTTCCACCATGCATCGGGTGCTCAATGATTTCCCTGGGCGTCGGTTGATGTATCGAGTCTCGGTAGTGGGAACCGTCGACCGCTGATCGGCGCTGTCCCTTCGATGCTGAACGGCTAGTTTCAGAACCCTCAGGGGGGCGTTTCGCCCGCATTCGAAAGCGAAGGATCACATGGCATACCCACTCGACCCAGGCGGCCTCCACGACTACCCGATGAAGGTCGGATCCATGCTGCTCACCATGGTTGACCCCAACCCCGGTTTCGAATCTGCATACAACCGCTGGTACGAGCGAGATCACTTTTACGCAGGCTGCATGGTGGCCCCGCATCAGATGTCAGGTTCGCGCTGGGTTGCCACGCGAAGTCTGAAAGATCTTCGCTGGCCAGAAGGTGACACCGCAGTCGCCAACCCCACTGATTCAGGTTCGTATGTCGCCATCTACTGGATCGAAGGCGGACACCACGACGACTGGAACAACTGGAGTACCGAGCGCGTTACATGGCTCTACACAAACAGCCGCGGATTCCCCGAACGCAAGCACACCCACACGAACCTGTTCGACTTCATTGGTTCAGCAAATCGCGACGCCGATGGCGTTCCGGTTGATGTCGCTCTCGACAGCGCGTACGACGGCATCTTCACGGTGTTCTTCGACGCACGCGAAGGTCATACAGCCAAGAGCGTTCACGCCGAGATTGAGAAGTCCGGCATCTACGCCGATCTCATGACTGGTTCCGACATTGAACTGGTGTCTTCGTGGCAGCCAGTGGCAACACCCGCCGCTGATCAGCCCATGGATCTCGGCACACCGGCCGGGGGTACCGAACGGCTCGTTCAGGTCATCTTCGTTCGCGGCGATGTCACGAAAGCCACGAAGCGCATGAAGTCCTACACCGACGCCGTCGAAGCAGCTGGCCTCGCCGATGTGCATCTCGTTGCACCCTTCTTCCGCACCGTGGTTGGTACTGACACCTACGCCAACGAACTGTGGTGAGTCGCGGAACTCAGCGAGTGACCATCCGTCACTCACGTTTGCCGATTCAGTTCACATGAACTCCGAGCAGGTTACCGAGGCTGTTCCCATCGCGGCATTGACCACGTGGATATCCGCCAACGTCTCGGGCGCGCAGGGTCCAGTCACGGTTTCGCATCTGTCGGGCGGTTCTTCGAACCTCACGTTCCGAGTGCAAGACGAGGCCAACGATTGGGTGCTACGACGCCCACCCGTTGGCGCGTTTCTCGCGACCGCTAATGACATGGGCCGTGAATTCCGCGTGCAAACCGGTTTACGCGACACCGATGTCCCCGTGCCGCAGACCATTGCGATGTGCGAGGACGAAACAGTCATCGGCGTGCCGTTCTATTTGATGGACTTCGTTGACGGCATCGTCTATTCCGACACCGAACAAGTCGCCCATCTAGACCATGCTCAAGCACTTGGCGCGACCGACCAACTCATCGACGTTCTTGCACGGTTACATGCGGTTGATTTCGAAGCTGTAGGTCTCGGACAACTCGGCAAACCTGCAGGATTTCTTGAGCGACAGGTCAACCGCTGGTGCACGCAGTGGGAGAAATCAAAACAACGGGAATTGCCCGACATCGACGAGGTCGCAAAGCGACTCAAACGTTCGATCCCCACTCACACCAACGCATCAATCGTTCACGGCGACTATTCGTTCAACAACACAATGTGGAGTCGCACCGACCCGACCCGCATGGTTGCTGTCCTCGATTGGGAGATGTCGACGCTCGGTGACCCGCTCACCGATCTGGGCATGGTGAGCGTCTATTGGGGCGATGCCGGCGAAATCATGTGGCGGAGCCGCTCTCCACAGCCCCATCGCCGCAATCCTGGCTTCCCCACCGGGGATCATCTGCTGGCCCGCTACGAGGCCTCTAGCGGTCGCTCAATCAGCGATATCGACGTCTACCGGGTCCTGGCGGTCTTCAAGCTCTCGATCATCACAGAGGGCGCATTGGCCCGCATCAAAGCGACGAGACCTGACGAGGACACCACAACCACCGAGAACACGATTGCCGAGTTGGCCGCACTCGCTCTCACTCTCGCCAGCAACTCTTCGGTTGCGACCCTCCGAGGCCTCTAGAGCCCAGATTCAGAGGATTGGCGACACTTCGGTGAACTCCACTTGGAGTTCACGCTTCGCAATACGCCATCCGTCTGCCAGACGCACATAGTCATCGAGATAACGGATGTTCATGACGTAGTTCTCGCGGGCGCTCGCATCGCCACCTTCTACCGATCGAATATGACTCGCACGGCAATAACTTTCGCCAGTGGCAACATCACCATCAATGTCAACGTAATGGTTGCTAACGACATGGAGCGTCACGTCATAACGTGACAAACCCTTGATGGCCTCAGCAATCTCCGCCCGACCGATTCGTTGACGCACCGGTTCAGGATTTCCGCGCTCAAAAATGCGTAGAACCCCTTCGGGAGCGAACAATCCCGCTAGTGCTTCGTTGTCTATGCGATCAGCAAAGAGCGCGTAATCATCGACGATCTTTCGGATCTCGTGTCGATCGGCTCGTTCCTGTTCGTTCATTGCGGGGCCTGGAACGTCCAACCGGGGAGTAGCCCGAGATCGGAACAAAGTTTCGGAGCAAAGATCCACTTGCCGAGGAACTTGTCGGCAGTGGGATCGCTCGCCAACCACGCCACAACTTTGCCCGTGGCTTCTGCAGGTTCGCTGCCGTAACCAGTGCTGTATTCGTCGTCGGGCTTCGCTGCTTTACGAGCTTCGGTGACCACATTGCCGGGATCAACATTGAACGCTTTGATTCCTTGGGCGCGATATTCAGCATTCACGCCACCAGCAACGCGGCCAAATGCGGCCTTCGAGGCGGAATAGAGAATGCCCCAGCCCCCTTCTCCGGGAGGACCAGCCGGATCGAGACGGGCAGAACCAGAGACCATGTCGATGATGGTGCCACCGCCCGCAGCGAGCATGTGGGGAATGACTTCTTGAATCAGCACTATCTGATTCATGAAGTTGCCGGCAAGAAGATTCGTCATCGATTCAATAGTGAGATCGGTGATGCGATCGAGTGTGCCAACACCGCGGAAGATCGCATTGTTGAACAGCACGTTGATGCGGCCCCATTCAGCCATGACAGTGGCGGGCAGAGCGGTAACCGACGCAACATCGATGAGATCCATGGGAACGATGAGCGCGCGCTGACCACGTTCTTCGACTTCCTGCGCCGTGCGCTCGAGACTTCCCGGAACTGCAAGCGTGGTTTCTTCACGAACCGAGTTCGGTTCGGCAACGCCATCACCTTCGCGCACCGTGCGCGCGCTTACGACAACATCGAAACCAGCTTCAGCGAGCGCAAGCGCTCCAGCCCGACCGATTCCTCGACTCGCACCCGTGACAATGGCGACTGGCGAACTACCCATGACCGACTCCCCCGTTCATCCCCTTGTGGGACTCCTGAACCTACCCGACAGGAGTTGTTGGACGTTTCTCACGCTTTTTCGGTGAACGAACAAGAAGCGGGTCGGCCAATGACAGCACCTTGCCCCCGATCGTGAGCGAGTGACCCGCCAAACCCGGATGCTCCATGTCCACAAGGTTGGCCATGATGTCGAGGACGAGTTTCATGGTGAAGTTGGTCGATAACGCAATGCCGAGAAGGAACTGCAGAAGTTTCGGACGTCCGATAAGCCACGCAAAGCGACGGGCAGTAGCAAAGAACGGGTCGTACTCCTTGCGCACGAGCGCTTGATAGGAGGCCGAGGCAGTTTCAGGCTCAGCAAGGAAACATTCCGCAACATGACGACCGGATTCGAGCGCGTAGTCGATGCCTTCCCCGTTAAACGGATTCACAAGACCAGCAGCATCGCCAACAACGACCCAACCAGGACCGCCGCGATGCTCAACATGCATCGGAAGGCGCCACGCCTTTGGACGAGCGATGAACTCGCCAAGGCCCCACGACTCGCGCACCTGAGCGGTGTAGGCATCAAGCATCGTGTTGAGGTTTAGATCAGAAAAGTTCTTCATCGTTGACAAAGCACCAACTCCGATGTTGACAATTCCATTGCCAGCGGGGAACACCCATCCGTAGCCGGGAACGATCGAACCATCGGGGCCTTTGACGGTGAGACACGCTTCCATGTGGCGATCGTCGGAACGGGTCGAGGAGATATAGCCGCGGATAGCCAGACCGAATGGTGACG
>CAIPQK010000231.1 GCA_903867185.1 uncultured Candidatus Nemicrothrix sp.
AGTCGTGAGCAAGTTCGTCGACAATGCGACCCATCGCACGCTTATCAATACGCGCGTTCTGGAACTCGAAGCTCTCTGGGAGTGTCGTGTTGAAGAAGATTCGACCGGCAGTCGTGGTGCGATAGGTCTTGCGACCATCGGCTTCACCAACAACGTGGTTGGGATGGCGATACTCAATCAGTGAGTGAAGGCTGATGTCATGAGCCTCGTACGCACGCTCGATCTCTTCGAGGTTGCGGAACACACGACCCTCACCCGGACCACCGTTGACTTCTTCAGTCAGGTAGTACGCACCAATGATCATGTCCTGCGTCGGAGTGACGAGTGAACGACCATCGGCCGGCGAGAGAATGTTGTTCGCCGACAGCATGAGCACGCGGGCTTCTGCCTGTGCTTCTGCTGACAGTGGGAGGTGGACAGCCATCTGATCGCCGTCGAAGTCAGCATTGAACGCTGCGCAAACGAGCGGGTGGATCTGGATGGCCTTGCCTTCAACAAGGACTGGCTCGAAGGCCTGGATGCCGAGACGATGCAGCGTTGGTGCACGGTTCAGCAACACGGGGTGTTCCTTGATGACATCTTCGAGCACGTCCCACACCTGCGGGCGACGACGCTCAACCATGCGCTTTGCGGACTTGATGTTCTGCGCAAGTTCCGTATCGACAAGCTTCTTCATGACGAAGGGCTTGAACAGTTCGAGTGCCATGAGCTTCGGCAAACCGCACTGATGCAACTTGAGTGTCGGGCCAACCACGATGACCGAACGGCCGGAGTAGTCAACGCGCTTACCAAGAAGGTTCTGACGGAATCGGCCCTGCTTGCCCTTAAGCATGTCGGAAAGTGACTTGAGCGGACGATTGCCAGGACCGGTGACGGGACGGCCACGACGACCGTTGTCGAACAACGCGTCGACGGCTTCTTGAAGCATGCGCTTTTCGTTGTTCACGATGATCTCGGGAGCACCGAGATCGAGAAGACGCTTCAGACGGTTGTTCCGGTTGATCACGCGACGGTAAAGGTCGTTGAGATCGGAGGTTGCGAAACGACCACCATCGAGCTGCACCATCGGACGAAGTTCCGGCGGAATGACCGGGACGACGTCGAGGATCATTGCGCGTGGGTCGTTAATTCGACGACCGTTCTCGTCGCGACGATTGAACGCCGTGACGATCTTGAGGCGTTTGATTGCCTTTTGCTTACGCTGCGCTGAAAGCGGCTTTTCACCTTCGGCGGGATCGATCTGCTCACGCAAACGGATCTCGTCGGCATCGAGGTCGATGCGCTGGATCAGGTTGGCGATGGCTTCTGCACCCATGCCACCTTCGAAGTACTCGCCGTAGCGATCTTCGAGTTCACGCCAAAGCATTTCGTCTTCGATGATCTTGCGAGCAAAGAGTGTCTTGAACTCATCGAACGCGCGCTCAACGAGGTCGCGTTCCATGTCGTAACGCTCACGGATGGACTGCAGGTCTTTGTCGGCAGCGCGCTGACGAGCCTTGATGTCGGCGTCTTTTGCGCCTTCCTTCTCAAGGGTCTTGACCTCATCTTCGAGATCCTTATGACGCTTGTCGAGTTCGAGACGAAGGTCCTTTTCGATGAGGTCCTTCTCGGCGAGCATGTCCTGCTCAAGTGCGTCGAGATCGGAATGACGACGCTCGTCGTCAACCCAGGTAACCAGGTTGGCGGCGAAGTAGATGACCTTTTCAAGCTGCTTGGCCTTGATCTCTTCACGAGCTTCCGTGCCCATGAGGAGGTAGGCAAGCCATGAACGAGTGCCACGGAGATACCAAATGTGAACGACGGGTGCAGCAAGTTCGATGTGACCCATGCGCTCGCGGCGAACCTTCGAGCGGGTGACTTCGACGCCACAACGTTCACAGATGATGCCCTTAAAACGGACACGCTTGTACTTACCGCAGTAGCACTCCCAGTCCTTTTGTGGACCGAAAATCTTCTCGCAGAACAAGCCGTCTTTCTCGGGCTTGAGCGTGCGGTAGTTGATTGTTTCTGGCTTCTTGACTTCGCCGTTCGACCACGTACGGATTGAATCCGCGGTGGCAAGACCGATACGAAGTTGATCAAATGTGTTGACGTCAAGCATTGCCATGACTTCAGCCCCTCTCTGCCTGGCGGCGAGCATCTTCTTCATCACTGCCGCGTTCCGGGCGTGAGAGATCGATGCCAAGTTCTTCGGCGGTACGGAAGATGTCTTCGTCGAGTTCACGCATTTCGATCTCGGCGCCGGAGGTGTTGAGAACCTCGACGTTGAGACAAAGTGCCTGCATTTCCTTGATGAGAACCTTGAAGCTCTCGGGGATACCCGGCTCAGGAATGTTTTCGCCCTTGACGATGGCTTCGTAGACCTTCACGCGGCCAAGAACGTCATCGGACTTGATGGTGAGAAGTTCCTGCAAGCAGTACGCAGCGCCATACGCCTCGAGTGCCCACACTTCCATTTCACCGAATCGCTGGCCACCGAACTGCGCCTTACCACCCAACGGCTGCTGGGTGATCATGGAGTACGGACCAGTCGAACGAGCGTGAATCTTGTCGTCGACCAAATGCGCAAGCTTGAGGATGTAGACGATGCCGACGGTGATCGGGTTGTCGTACACCTCTCCGGTGCGGCCGTTGTAGAGCGTGATCTTGCCGTCGTCCTGCATCATGCGACCGTTATCGCCGTAGCGAGGATCGGTGGCTTCAGGCTGAAGATTCTGGAAAATCCGCTTGATGGTCGGGTGCTTACCCGCTCCTTCGATTTCGTCCCAATGCGCACCGTCGAAGACGGGAGTGGCAATGAGCGTTGCCGGCGGAGTGACCGGACGTGTCTTCTTCTCGGTACCGCGGATCGGTTCCTGACCGACGGATTCACCGTCGAGGCTCCATCCGTAACGAGCGGCGTAGCCAAGATGCGCTTCAAGTACCTGACCGACATTCATTCGGGAAGGAACACCAAGCGGGTTCAGGATGATGTCGACCGAGGTGCCGTCAGCCATGAAGGGCATATCTTCGATCGGAAGGATCTTGGAGATAACACCCTTGTTGCCGTGACGACCGGCGAGCTTGTCGCCCACGCTGATCTTGCGCTTCTGTGCGACGTAGACGCGCACGAGTTGGTTGACGCCAGGCGGAAGTTCATGACCGTCGTCGCGGCTGAACACCTTGACGTCGATGACCTTGCCCTTTTCGCCGTGAGGAACCTTGAGCGAGGTGTCGCGAACTTCACGAGCCTTCTCACCGAAGATTGCACGAAGAAGACGCTCTTCTGGAGTGAGTTCCGTTTCACCCTTCGGGGTGACCTTGCCGACAAGAACATCGCCAGCAGAAACTTCAGCACCGACACGAATGATTCCACGCTCATCAAGATCAGCGAGAATTTCATCGGAAAGGTTCGGAATATCACGAGTGATTTCTTCCGCACCAAGTTTCGTGTCGCGCGCATCGATTTCGTGTTCCTTGATATGGATCGACGTAAGTACGTCGTCCTTTACAAGGCGCTCGGAAAGGATGATGGCATCTTCGAAGTTGTAGCCCTCCCATGGCATGAAGGCCACGACGAGGTTCTTACCGAGGGCAAGTTCGCCGTTGTCGGTGGAAGGACCGTGAGCGAGGATGTCGCCCTTCTTCACTGCCTGACCCTGGGCAACAATCGGCTTCTGATTGATGCAGGTGTCTTGGTTCGAACGTTCGAACTTGAGGAGGCGGTAGACCGTGCGCCCCATGTTCTTGTACTGAACGGTGATGGCATTGCCATCAACTTCAGTAATTGTTCCGTCCTCTTCCGCCATGATCATGTCGGCAGCATCGCGAGCAGCACGTGATTCGATGCCGGTACCGATGTACGGAGCTTCTGCACGAAGCAATGGAACAGCCTGACGCTGCATGTTGGCGCCCATGAGCGCTCGGTTTGCATCGTCGTGCTCGAGGAAAGGAATGAGTGCAGTTGCGACCGAAACGATCTGCTTTGGCGAAACGTCCATGAGCTGAACTTCAGCCGGAGCCACATTGGAGATTTCGGTGGTGGCACCGAAGAAGACGTCGCGTTCGAGCATGAGCTTCAGTTCGCCAAGAGTGGCGGCCTGCGGTGAACGACGCACGAGAACTCGGTCGGCCCTAAATGTGCCGTCGGGGTTCAGCGGTGCGTTGGCCTGCGCAACGACGTATTCCTCTTCCTCATCAGCTGCGAGGTAAACGATTTCGTCGGTCACTCGACCATTAACAACCTTGCGGTACGGCGACTCGATGAAACCAAACGCATTGACACGAGCGAAGGTTGCGAGTGCACCGATAAGACCGATGTTCGGGCCTTCAGGAGTTTCGATCGGGCACATACGGCCGTAATGGCTGAAGTGGACGTCGCGGACTTCGAAGCCAGCGCGCTCACGTGACAGGCCACCAGGACCGAGCGCCGAAAGACGACGACGGTGAGTAAGGCCCGAAAGCGGGTTGACCTGATCCATGAACTGCGACAACTGCGAAGTTCCGAAGAACTCCTTGATTGACGCAACAACGGGGCGAATGTTGATAAGGGTCTGAGGCGTGATGGCCTCGACGTCTTGGGTGGTCATGCGCTCACGCACAACCCGTTCCATACGTGACAGACCGATACGAACCTGGTTCTGAATGAGTTCACCAACGGAACGAATACGACGGTTGGCGAAATGGTCCTGATCGTCGAGTCGGTAACCCGGCTCAGCGTTCACGAGGTTCAGAAGGTACGTGGTTGCGGCAAGAACTTCTGACGGCGTAAGCACCGACTGATCGAGTTCCGGACGCTCAAGCTTGATGTTGAACAGTTTCTCGATCTTGTCGAGTTCTGGTCCGAGCTTGCGGTTGAGCTTGTAACGGCCAACACGGGAAAGGTCGTAACGACGGTTCTCGAAGAACGCATTGCGGAAGTACGCCTTTGCCGATTCAACTGACGGCGGTTCGCCCGGACGTGCACGCTTGTAGATCTCGACAAGTGCTTCGTCTTGTGTCGGCGCGAGTTCGCGATCTTTTTCCCACTGACCTTCAAGGAAATCGAAGTGACGAACGAAACGCTCGAGGAAGCCGGGGAAGTTTTCTTCGTCGTAACCAAGTGCACGAAGAAGAACGAAGAGGCTCAGACGACGCTTGCGAGCAACACGTGCACCAGCGGTGACGTCCTTACCCGGCTTCTGTTCAACGTCGAATTCGATCCACTCGCCGCGGTACGGATGAATGGTGCCAGTAACAAGCTGATGCTTCTGCAAGTTACGAAGACGGAAACGCTCACCAGGCTGGAAGATGACACCAGGCGAACGGACGAGCTGCGAAACAACAACGCGCTCAGTGCCGTTGATAACGAACGTGCCCTTTTCGGTCATCATCGGGAAGTCGCCCATGAAGACGGTTTGTTCTTTGATTTCACCGGTTGACGCGTTCATGAAACGCGCACGCACGAAGATCGGCGCAGAGAAGGTCATGTCCTTCTCTTTGCACTCCTCCACCGTGAACTTGGGCGGCGGACGAAGGTCTTCGTCTTCAGGATCGAATTCAAGTTCGAGCTGAAGGGTTTCAGTGAAGTCCTTGATCGGACTGATGTCGCGGAATGTTTCCGCAAGACCAGTGTGAAGGAACCACTCGAATGATTCGCGTTGGATCGCGATCAGATCGGGCAGTTCAAGGACTTCGTCGAGATTCGCGAACGAATAACGGTCACGTACGGTCGGACGAGCAGACAAGGAAAGCTCCTCGGTGAAGGAATGGCGTGACGCACGTACCGAACTGGAAGGGACCGAACCGAAACGAACCGGACCGAAACAGTGACGTCTCAGGCGCGACGCAACGTCAGAGACGAATCGAAGCGGCCCAAGACGCGGAAGGGCGGACTGAGGATCCTAGGGGCAGGACGCGAGGAAGAGCAACCCTGGAATCCCGGCCAATCGGCGGATTCAGGCGCTCAGTCGGGGGATCATCCACTTCTACCCCGTTTGAATTGGGCGGAAACCTAGACCCCCCACCTCCAGCGGTCAAGCATCCCGCACCCCAAACCGACTGTCGACCCGCCCTCAACCCCCGGAAAACGACACTGGCCCGCCCTGAAGGGCGGGCCAGCACACAAGCCTATTGGCGAGTGTTGAACCGAATTACTTCAGTTCGACAGTGGCGCCGGCACCCTCGAGGGCGGCCTTTGCCTTCTCTGCGTCTTCCTTCGAGGCATGCTCGAGGACGGTCTGAGGAGCGCCGTCGACCAGGTCCTTGGCTTCTTTGAGACCAAGGTTGGTAAGGGCACGGACCTCTTTGATGACCTGGATCTTCTTGTCGCCAGCACCGGTGAGAACGACGTCGAATTCGTCCTTCTCGGCAGCAGCTTCGCCGCCACCGCCGCCTGCAGCCGGGGCTGCAGCAACAGCTACTGGAGCAGCTGCGGAAACGCCGAACTTCTCTTCGAAGTCCTTGAGTAGTTCACTGAGTTCGAGGACCGACATACCGGCGATCGCGTCGAGGATTTCTTCTTTGTTTGCCATTTTCAGCTCTCCTGGGTGTCACCCTCGGCATCGGCCGGGGCAGCGTCATTGGATTCGGCGGCAGCATCGGCCACGGCCTCGGGTGTTTCGGTGGTGTCTTCGGCTGCGGGAGCCTCGGCCTCGGCGGTTGCCTCGGCTTCAGGTGCAGCGGCTTCTTCGACAACAGGTTCGTCGGCCGGGGTCTCGATGACCTCGGGCGCGCCGCCCTGCTTTTCGATGAGTGCTGCAAGTCCGTAGGCAAAATCGCGAGGAAGTGCCTGCAGAAGTCCAGCGAACTGCACCATCGGGGCCGCAATGAGTCCAGCCAATTGGGCCAGCAATTCCTCACGGGGTGCCACGTTGGCGAGTGCCATGGCGTCCTTCGCGGTGAGTAATTTCTCACCGAGAAGACCGCCCTTCACCACCAGGTTTGGGTTGCCCTTTGCGAAATCACGCAGGGCCTTTGCGACAGCAACGGGGTCTCCGGTGCCGCCAGCGGGAACGAAGGCGATGGCCGTCGGTCCAGTCAGGTGTTCGTCAAGGTCAAGACCAAGTTCATTCGTCGCACGACGAACGAGCGTGTTCTTGTACACCTTGTAATCGCCACCGGCTGCACGAAGTGCCGTACGAAGTTCCGCCAATCCACTGACGTCAATTCCGCGGTACTCGGTGAGCAGGACAGCTTCGGCATCGGTGAAGCGCTTACGCACCTCCTCAACCACGGCCACCTTTTCCGGTCTCGGGTTTTCCATCGCACCTCCTCTCATCTGGTGTGTCTCTTCCGGTTCACCAGTGCAGAACACCGGATCACCGCTGGGCTGGTGTCGAGTCATTCCGGAGAATGCATCGACACCGGGTTGCCACGTTGGTGATTCCCTAGAGAAAAACACAACGGGGCGTCCGCCGCTTAGCGCGAGAACGCCCCGAAATTGGGAGGTTCACCTCGTCAGGTGGGTTCCGAGGAACCTGTTACACCCCGAAGGGCACCGAATGTCTGCGGCGAGCGGATTCAATTGCCATCGTGAGCAGGCTCAGGATGGGTGTTCCCGAAGGAACGGATTGCGAACTGTAGTGGTGGGCCTCAGCCAGAGGCCAGCCCACCGGTAAAGCGAGAAGATCAGACCTCTTCGAGAGCCAGCATGCGCTGAGAATCAAGCTTGACGCCTGGACCCATCGTTGATGACAGCGAGACCTTCTTGAAATAGCGACCCTTCGCTGAAGAGGGCTTTGCCTTCTCGAGCTCTTCAAGCACGGCGCGGAGGTTGGCGACAAGTGCGGGGATCTCGAAAGAAACCTTGCCGATCGGGACATGAACGTTGCCCTGACGGTCGGTGCGGTATTCAACCTTGCCGCCCTTGAAGTCGGCAACGGCCTTGCCAACGTCGGGGGTAACAGTGCCGGTCTTGGGGTTCGGCATAAGACCACGCGGGCCGAGCTGACGGCCGAGCTTGCCAACCTGCGGCATGAGATCGGGGGTGGCGATGACGAGATCGAAATCCATCATTCCGCCTTCGACCTGTGCGAGCAGATCGTCGGTGCCAACGAATTCAGCGCCAGCGTCGCGAGCGGCCTGAGCGGCATCGCCAGCGGCGAAGACAGCGATGCGAACATCGGTGCCGGTACCGGAGGGAAGGGCGACAGTGCCACGAACCATTTGGTCGGCCTTACGAGGATCAACACCAAGACGAACCGAAAGTTCAACAGTCTCGTCGAACTTGGCCGGGGCCATTGTCTTGACCTTGGTGATTGCTTCGGTCAGGCCGAACTGAGCGGCGCTGTCATAGGAAGCGGTTGCTGCGTTGTACTTCTTACCGTGCTGTGCCATTTCGGCTCCCTCGGGTCGGGCACCACAGTGGGTGCAAGCGATTCACCTGCCGGGCGAGGTTGTCCGCGACATGGCGGGTTCGCAGGTGCGAACCGGTACTGCGATTAACGAATTTCGATGCCCATGGAACGGGCAGTACCAGCAACCTGGAGGCGAGCGGCCTCGAGATCGTTGGCGTTGAGATCAGGCATCTTGACCTGAGCGATCTCGGTGACCTGTGCGTCGGTGATGGAACCGGCGACAGCCTTTGACGGAGTTTGTGAACCCTTAGGCAGACCAGCGGCCTGCTTGATGAGCACCGAGGTCGGCGGGGTCTTGAGGATGAAGGTGAAGCTGCGATCCTCAAAGATCGTGATCTCGACGGGCACGATGGTGCCCTTCTGTGCCTCAGTCTTGGCGTTGTATTCCTTGCAGAAATCCATGATCGCGACGCCGTGTGGGCCGAGCGCGGTACCTACGGGCGGGGCCGGGTTGGCTCCACCTGCGGGGATCTGGATTTTCACGACGGCCGAAACCTTCTTCTTGGCCATGATTGCGACTCGCTTCTTTTCTTTCGTTACCAGCGCCCATCGGGCAGCGGGAGATTCTGACGGCTGGGTGCCGTCTCTGACAATTCCGGCGGCAAACGCCGTTGATTCCTAGAGTTTTGCGACCTGCGAGAACTCAAGTTCAACAGGAGTTTCACGACCGAAGATGTTGACCAGCACCTTGACTTTGAGCTGGTCTTCATTGATCTCGACAATTTCGCCTGAGAAATCGGCGAACGGGCCTTCCTTGACACGAACGGTTTCGCCCTCTTCGTATTCGAGACGCGGCTTGCCTCGCTTGGTGGAAACTTCGTCGCCTTCTTCCTTCACAGTGAGGAAGTTTTCGACATCACGACGCGGCAGCGGAGAAGGCTTTGCGCCCTGTCCAACGAAACCAGTGATGCCTGGCGTATTGCGAATGACGTACCAAGAGTCGTCGGTCATATCGCAACGAACGAGAAGGTAACCAGGGAAAACTTTCTTCTGAACGACCTGCTTCTTGCCGTTCTTGAATTCCACGACGTCTTCCATCGGGATGACGCATTCGTGAATGCTGTCTTCCATGCTCATCGACTGCGTACGAGCTTCGAGGTTCTGCTTGACCTTCTTCTCGTAACCCGACTGCGTGTGCACGACGTACCAGCGGCCAGGACGATCGAACGGGCTTTGCGGACGCGGACGCGCCTGCTCGAGCAGTTCATCGGTATCGATCACTTCAACATCGATCTCGGCGTCGATCACTTCGATATCACCAGCATCGTCGACGATGACGTCGATCTCTTCTGCGAGTTCTTCAACGATCACGTCTGATGCAACTGCATCTTCGAGATCGATTGGGTTTAGGGATTCGTCATTCATGGTCATCAGGCGTTGAACAGTTTCAGGACGGCCTCGGAGAACACCCAATCGATACCGAAGATCAAAAGAGTGAAAAAGATGAGGGTGACGATGGTGATTATGGAGTAGTTGATGGTCTCGGACCGAGTGGGCCAAGCGACCTTGCGCAATTCAGAACGAACTTCCCGAGCAAACTCGACCGGACTGGTTCGTTCTTTCGCGCGTTGTTGAGAGCCTCGACGGGCGCGAATGGGCTCGCCATCGGGGCCAAGTTCGCCCTGACGCTGCAGCTTTCGTTTTTGTTCTCTGTTGAGAGCCATAAAGACGCTTCCATTACGTTTCGCGTCAGCTGCGACGCGGACTTTTCGAGCAGGGCAGGAGGGACTTGAACCCCCAACCGTCGGTGTTGGAGACCGGTGCTCTACCAATTGAGCTACTGCCCTAGGGCACTACGCCGGGCTTGAGAGGGTACCAGCCGACGCGTTCGGCCAGACCCCTGCAGGTCCGAATGGGAGAGACTAGGCCCCCTCCCCCGGCCGTTGCGAACCGGGATTTTGGGCCCTAAGGAAAGTTCAGGCCGAGCGCCGTCGAGTGGCCAGAACCAGGACACCGCCGACACCGGCCGCGGTGGCCGCCGCCAGCCCCACCAATGACGCTGCCCGGCGACCAGCTATCCGGTGGCGTTCCCGGCGCTCAGACGCCGAATCGAGGTCCTCGAGCAGTTCCTCGAGGAGTCCCGAAGGCACCGGCACGGCGAAATCACGGAGATCCCGAAGCGTCCGTTCGAGTCGCCGATACCGAGACATCTCGGCCTGGCAACTCAGACACTGAGCCACATGGGCGGCATCTTCGGGCGAAAACAGGTTCTGATCGTCCGGAAGGCCGGGCATCAGATCGGCGAGATGGTCACACTGCTTGGTCATCGACATCGTCCTCCGAACTTCCCTCGGCTTCGGATCGCAAAAAGACATCGTCACGCAGACGGCGACGGGCGCGATGCAATCGAACTTTGGCTGCCGAAACCGAGATCCCCAGTTCAGCAGCGATGACTTCATGCGACAGGTCGTAAATATCACGCAAGACAACAACTGCTCGAAGACGAGGCGGCAGTGTCGCTAACGCATTCTGAACTGTCTCGCGTAACCGCGCGGATTCGGCGCGAGCGACAGGATCAACGGCGGGCGAAAGATCGCTCACCACCATGTCATCGTCGAGTTCTTCATGACGGTGACGACTACGACGACCTAAATGCGTCGACGCGCAATTCGCAGTGATCCGATACAGCCATGTCGTAAACCGTGCGTCGCCACGGAAACGACGAAGACCGCGATACGCGCGCAGATACGCCTCTTGACAGACATCGCGTGCGTCGTCTTCATTGCCAGTAAGCCGCAGAGCGAGCGAATAGGTCTCGACCCATGTCCGACGCACTAACGCATCAAATGCTCGGCGATCGCCGCCGCGGGCATCAGCAACCAACGATCCCATTTCCGAATCTGTTGACGACTCAACCGAAGTACCGATTGCGACATCACTTGTCGGTTCATTCATCACGACAGCCATCGGAGCTTTGACCAAGCGAACGCTTCGACGGTTACTCCCAGAACGCGTCACGTCGGTGGCAGCCACAGGGGCCACCACCGACGTCGACTCGATCTGCACCGACGACACGTCGCCGGTGAACTCGTTCAGCGGGTCTCCTTGTGTGCGGTATGCACACGATCCCACTTGCAGTACTTCGTGAGTTCAATGCGCTCACGATCGTTGATCTTGTTTTTGGTTGTGATGTAGTTGCGACGCTTGCACACCTGGCATTCCAGAGTGACAGCGATTCGCTTGTCGTTGCGTGCCATAACGGCGGCTCCTACTTGAGGATCTTGGTGACGCGGCCGGCGCCGACGGTACGACCACCTTCACGGATGGCGAAGCGCAAGCCTTCTTCCATCGCGATGGGGTGGATAAGTTCAACAGTCATCTCGGTGTTATCACCCGGGATACACATTTCCG
>CAIPQK010000232.1 GCA_903867185.1 uncultured Candidatus Nemicrothrix sp.
CGCCGATGATTTCCCAAAGTCGGTCACCGCTCGAAGTTGGTCGAGCATTTGTATCGACGGCACCGGAACCGACGCCGAAAATGAATGCACCACTTACGGGATGACCATCAGCCGACAGAACGCGGTACGTCGCGACGTAGGTGCCATCGGGGAGTGTGTCGGTGATTCCCGTGACGAGCGTTCGGCCATTGCTGACATGACTCGTGCCGTCGTCGACCCGTTTCCCATCGCGATTGAGAACCGAGAGCCCGCCAGAAACTGCGCTGACGTCTTCACTGAACGTGACGCTTACCTCTTTGGGGGCAGCGGGAAGCGAGGCCCCATCGGAAGGCGTGGAGGACTGGACGGTGGCATGGGCCGACGCGATGCCAGTGCCAAGTGCGAGAACGCCGATCAGTATCGCGACCACAGCAGCGAGTTGTCGGGCGGTGCGGGACATGAGTTCTCGTTTTCCGCCGGGTGGGCAAGACTGTCTCGGTGTCCGATCGTATTCTCTCCCTCGCAGTAGGCCGACGCGAGGCGACTCATGGCTGAGTCCTCCAACGCCAGCGCGGTTGAGGGAAGAGACGTCACCCTTGCTTACGGTCGGCACCCAGTTTTGCGCGACGCAACGTTTTCGCTCCCAGCCGGAGCAGTGACCTCACTGGTGGGCCCGAATGGATCGGGAAAGTCGAGTCTCTTGAATGCCATCGTTGGGTTGTTGCCGGTGGAATCGGGAACACTCACGGTGTCGGGTCGACCTCCGACCGAAATGCGGCGTCGCGTGGGCTATGTGATGCAGTCGGCGAAGGTGAACGACCAGCTACCAGTTACCGTTCGCGAAGTCGTCACGATGGGACGATTCGCAACCCGCGGCGCGTTCGGAAAGATGACCGACGAAGATCGCCGCATTGTCGATGAATCAATCGAACGCCTTGAATTGGGCGATCTCACTCGCCGACATCTCCATGAACTTTCCGGAGGTCAGCGTCAACGAGTCTTTGTTGCACAGGGTCTCGCGCAGGGCGGTGATGTCTTGTTGCTCGATGAACCAGTGACCGGCCTTGATGTCGTAAGTCGTCAACGCATCCTCGATGTTGTGGCAGAGGAACGAGCCGCCGGCCGAACCATCGTGATGACAACGCACGATCTTTCCGAAGCAGCCGAGAGCGACCACGTGTTATTGCTGGCAGGTCGCGTTGTCGCGAGCGGATCAGCGACCGAGGTGCTTACGGCGGCAAACTTGGCCGAAGCCTACGGCGGACGACTTTTGCGTCTTGCCGATGGCATGGTGCTGATCGACGATCCTCATCACCATGCTCACGGACACGATCACGCGATGTGTGAAGAAGATGACGAGCAACATTCGTCATCGCAGTGAGCGCGCAGCGTTAGTTCGCGGCGAGTGCAGCAATAACAGCGTCGTGGATCAGACCATTGGTGGCTACGCCCGAAACGTTTGAGCCGGGCACGAGGGAAACATCGGTGCCGTCGGTTCCGGTGAAGCGACCTCCAGCTTCGGCAAAGATCACGGGCATGGGTGCGATGTCCCAAAGTGACACCTGGGGATCGACCATGGCATCGAGAGCTCCGCACGCGACCATGGCGTAGCCGTAACCATCACCCCACGTGCGTGCTTCGAATCCGCCGCGCATCACTCCGAGCAACTGGCTATCGCTCCAAGTTCCAAAACCACTTGTGGAAAGCACACACTTTGATGGTTCGGTTCGTGTACTGACGTGTACCCGACGACCATCGCGGAAACAACCAAGCCCGCGACCGGCGTACACGGTTGTTCCCAGTGCCGGGAGATTGATGACACCAATAAGCGGTCCGTGTTCGTCGACGACGGCTAAGAGATTCGAATAGAGAGGCACGCCGCGCGTGAAGGCTTTGGTCCCATCGATGGGATCGACAATCCAAGTTCGCGAACTCGTGCCGATGTGATCGTCAAGTTCTTCGCCTAGGACCGAATCCTCGGGATGAAGGGCCGCGAGGCGCTCGCGAACGATTTGCTCGGCCCCGCGATCGGCTTCGGTTACCGGAGTGCCATCGCTCTTCGTGGTCACGTCAAGCGCGGGGTTATCGAACCATTGAAGCGTGAACGTGCCGGCGGTGCGGAGGATTTCGACAGCATTGTCGAGCATTGCAGGATCGGCGGGGGGAACAGTCACGGTCTAATGCTGACACGGCAACGAGTAAAAACCGCGGCGCGTTTAAGAATTCGCGTTTGGAGGTAGCGCACCAAGTTCAAGAAGCTGCGTGAACCACTCACTGGCCACGACCTTGCCAAGCATTCCCGCAGCGAGATCCTCTGGCATGGTGAATTCGATGACATGAGTGGTTCCATCGACCAAGAGGACAAGTTGTGGACGCATCGTTGACGGGCGCGGGCCGAGCGAAATGTCAGATGGCCATGCATCGAAGGCAGTGGTTCCTTCAAGATCGTCCTTGATCCTTTTGGAACGAGATTGAGGGTTGGGACTGAACACGAACGACAACCGACCGCCGGCAAAGTGAAGTGTGCCGCGCCGACGTCCCTTCTCTCGCCGATTTGGCGCACGAGTAACCGGAACGGCAACAGGATCGGAGTCCAGCGTCGACTGCGAAAGTCGACCCGGCTCAATCGCGTACTGCTCTGCGCCTTCGCCGCGAACAACCTGGAGGGTGTTGGTGATGACCAGCGCGCCAATGACGAAGAGGGGTATGACCAGCACCCATGGAGCGCCCGTGGAAAGGAGAAAGAGCAACAACAGCGCAACACCCCACCACACGACAAGCGTGAGATTGCGACGAGCGCGTGCTTTGGCTCGGGTGGGATTCGGATCAGGAGTGTGATTGATCCGAGCCATGTCAGGACGCTCCGAGTTCGCGCAATTGCGCGTACCACTCGCCGACCAGTGTCGGTCCGACGAAGGTCGCGCCAAGATCCCATGCAGGGAAGAAGCGAACAGAATGATTAGCCCCACCAATCGAGAGGTCGAGTTGCGGGCGCATAAAACTCGGAACCGTGATCACTTCAATGCGGTCGATGCTGGCATCGAAGCGGATCTGGTCATCGAGACATTCGAAACGCAGACGCTTTCCGTCACACAGCAAGAATCCTGGTCTCGCGGGCTCACCGCGCACGCGAACGCCGGGTGACCACACCGCGTTCACCGAAACAGGATGTTCCGGGGTCGCGGCGCGTAACTCGCCTTTCGACAGCGTTTCTGCATCGGGACCGTCGGGTCGACGCGAAAGACGCATAGTGGCGATGAGGGCGACGGTGAAGCCGATGGCAGGTAGAGCGAAGTAGGTGTTGCCGAAGATGATTGGGGCAACAAAGAACACGAGGATGAACAACCAAGTTCCCCACACCGACCACATCCGTTGACGGCGAACGAGTCCAGGCGCGTCGGGACGATCAGGTCCGAATTTTCGGTCGGTCTTTTTTGTCGATGCCATCGGCGAAACCCTACGGGGTCGCGGTCGGTGTCCCGATGCGGATGACTTCAGGTGCAGGTCGATCGATAGGGGGCGACGTGCTGGTTGGCCAGCCGAGATAGATCAGTCCAACGAACGTGTCGCTGTGATCAAAACCGCAAAACTCGTGCAGTCGAGTCGATGTCATGGCTGCGCCAGTGGACCAGTACGAAGCGAGACCGGCGGCGGTGGCACCGAGCAGAAGCGTTTGGATGGCAGCCGACACAGCGTCGCGATTTTCCGCGGTCATTGTGTCGTTCTCGCCCTGAATCGCGGCAACGGCGATCACCACGGGAGCTCGCAGATACTTCGCGCGTGCCTTTTCGATTTTTGCCTCGGCCTGGTTGGCGTCGATGAGGTCCTGGGCCAAGGCCTCACCCAACTGCGCCCGACCTTCGCCGGCGATGATGCGGAACCGCCACGGGAACGTGCGCTTGTGATTCGGAGCGGTGGCCGCCACAGCGACGAGACGGTTAAGCAGCTCATCGGGCACGACACGCTCTCGATCAACCAGCAGTGAGGACCGGCGATCGGTCGCGACCTGCTCAAAAGAAGCGAGTGGGTCGACGGATCCATCTGGGGAGGTCATGATCAGGACAGTACTGCCGACCACAAAACGGAGTTTCCTATGCCGCTGATCCAGATCAACATGCTCGAAGGCCGCACCCCTGAACAGAAGAAAGCCCTGCTCAGCGCGGTAACCGAAGCCGTTCACACCTCTATCGGTGCATCTCTTCCATCGATCCGGGTGTGGGTAACCGAGTTCCCGGCCCATGACTACATGGCCGAGGGTGTTTGGCAGCCTGAGAAGGCATCACCTCCTGCGTGAGGAAGTTTCCCACAGGTTCATCCCCAGACAGAAGGGGCCTCTCCACAGTGAGATCCACAAAGTTTTCCACAGGTGTTGACCATCCCTTGGGGCCCTGTTGTAAGGTCTGAAGTCCTCGGGCGGATACCGGGCCTTCCACGATTGCGTCGTTGACGTGATCTGACGAGGAACCATGGCCACCACATCCCCCCGTAGTTGGAAGCAGAAGCGGCGCACGCAGCGCTTTTTCGCGCTCACGGCTGCGGTGCTGGTGAGTGCCAGCACCCTTGGGGTGGCCATTGGTTCGTCGGTCGATGCGGGTGCAGTAGCCACCGACGCAAGAACGCAGCGTGCCAACGTACGTGCCGAGCAAGCCAGAGTCGCCGCACAGGTTGATGTGCTCGAGGGGTCGAAGGCGCAGGTTCTTGCGGCGCTCAGCACACTGAACGAAAACGTGCGCGGTCAGCAGGCGGCACTTTCTGAAGCCCGCCGTCAGGCGGATGCCAGCGCGGCAGAGGCAGCGCAGGCCGAGCGAGATGCGACACAGACGAGTCGAGATCTCGATGCACTGCGGGCTCGCGTGGCGAAGTACGCGGTCAAGGCCTACGTGGAACCACCGGATGAAGCACTTATGCGTCGATTCGAGGCGACGAGCGCACAAGAAGACGCAACGCGAAACGCACTGTTAAATATGCAATCGCGAACCGATACCGATGTGATTGATCAGTTGCGTTCCACAAAGGCGCGACTTGAAGAACAGCTTTCGCGTGCACGCCAGTCCAAGGCCGAAGCAGAGACACACGCTGCTGAAGCTGAAGGAGTGCTCCAGACCTTGTCGGCGGCTCAGGCTCAGCAGCAAGCATTTGCAGCGCAGATTCGCCAGCGTCTTGACGATCGA